>JBDHAI010000189.1:0-11900 GCA_039588155.1 Gemmatimonadota bacterium
TGATGCCGTCCGATATCACGGGCACCGACCTGATCCAGGAGGACCGCGAGACCGGGCAGCGACGAATGGTCTTCGCGCGCGGGCCTGTGTTCGCGAACATCGTGCTGGCCGATGAGATCAACCGTACGCCGCCGAAGACGCAGGCGGCGCTGCTCGAGGCGATGCAAGAGCATCGCGTGACGGTGCAGGGCCGCACCTACGAGCTGGAGGAACCGTTCCACGTCTTCGCGACGCAGAACCCCATCGAGCTCGAGGGCACTTATCCGCTGCCCGAAGCGCAGCTGGATCGCTTCATGTTCAAGATCGCCATGGACCACTTGCCCGAGGACGAGGAATTGGAAGTGGTTCGCAGCACTACGGCGGTGCAGGACTACAAGTTCGAGAACGTCGTCACGGGTGCCGACATCGTGGCCTACCAGCACCTGGTACGAAAGGTGCCAGTTTCCGATGCCGTCCTGCGCTATACACTCGAGCTGGTGCGGACCACGCGGCCCAACGGTGACGGCTCGCCGGAGTTCATACAGAAATGGGTGTCGTACGGGGCCAGCGTCCGCGCTGCGCAGTACCTCGTGTTGGGCGCCAAAGCGCGAGCGCTGGTTCGGGGTCGCTATCACGTGAGCTTCGAGGATATACAGGCGTTGGCGGGTCCCGTATTGCGGCACCGCATCCTCACGAACTTCCACGCGGAGTCGGAGCAGGTAAGCTCCGATCGGCTCATCCAGCAGTTGCTCGAGACGATACCGACTCCGCGCTCCGGCTTGTGAAGACCTACGGCTTCCTCGACCCGGCGGTACTCGCCAGAATCGACAACCTCGAGCTATTGGCGCGGACGGTAGTGGACGGGTTCATCAACGGTCTGCACCGGTCGCCGTACCTCGGCCTGTCCATCGACTTCGCGGAGCATCGTCCCTACATGCCAGGCGATGACATCCGTCGCATCGACTGGCGCGTCTTTGGGCGGACCGATCGTTTCTACGTGAAGGAGTTCGAAGCTGATACGAACGCCAACTTCGTCGTGCTTCTCGATATCTCTCGGTCGATGGATTACGGTAGCAACGGGATCAGCAAGCTGGACTACGCTCGCTACCTCGCCGCCTGCCTCACGTACTTCTCGAGGCAGCAACGCGATCGCGTCGGGCTCGTGACCTTCGACGAGGACATCGTCGAGATGGTGCCGCCATCGGCGAAGCATCTGGATGTCGTACTGCATGCCATAGACAGGATCGAACCGGGCGGCCGCGGCGACCTCGAAGCGCCGGTCCTGAAGATCGCCGAGGCCGTCAAACGTCGGAGTATTCTCGCCGTCGTCTCCGACTTCTACCACGATCCGCAGGCCGTGCTCCGCGCCGTGAGCTACCTGAAGAACAAGGGGAACGACGTATTGGTCTTTCATGTCCTGGACCCGGCCGAGATCGATTTCCCGTTCGAGGGTGCGGTGCACTTCGAGGATCTGGAGACCGGCGAAAAGATCCCGGTCGTGCCCGAGCGTCAGGCCCAGCAATATCGCGAGCTGATGGGCGCGCATCTGCAAGAGTTGTCGCGACTCTTGGTCGAGAACCGGATGGACTATTACCTGTTCAACACGGCGCAGCCGCTGGACTATGCATTGTTCAGCTATCTGTCGCGCCGTGAAAAGCTGAGCCGGGTCCGCTGATGGGTTTCTCCTTCCTCGCTCCGCTGTTCTTGGCTGGTGCTGCGGCCATCGCGATACCGATCCTCATCCACCTGACGCACCGCGAGCGCAAAGATGCATTGGCGTTCCCGTCGCTGATGTTCATCAGCCAAATACCCTACAAAACGCATCGCCGGCAGAAGATCCGCCACTGGCTGCTCTTCTTGATGAGGACGCTCGCCATCGTTCTCGTCGCTGCCGCGTTCGCGCGCCCGCTTCTCGACGATTCCGGCCGGGCGGCACAGGCGTTCGCCGGTGCCCGGGAGTTGGTGGTCCTGCTGGACAACTCCCACAGCATGGCGTACGGCGACCGGTGGGATCGAGCCGTGACCGCTGCACGCCGCGCTGTCGATGCCGTCGGGCCCGACGACCGGGTGACGTTGATCACCTTTTCCGAACAAGCCGAGGCGCTGACCCAGCGCACCTCCGACACATCCCTTTTGCTGGCCGCTTTAAGCCGAGCGGAAGTGTCCTTCGGCGTAACGCGCTTCGGCTCGGCCCTCGAGCTGGCGCGTGAGATCGTCGAGCGCTCGGACCGGCCGCGTAGCGAGGTTCTGCTGATTAGTGACTTTCAGCGAACGGGTTGGGACGCGCGTCAAGCGGTTCGCTTGCCCGAAGGCACGGTGCTGACGCAAGTAGATCTCTCAGATCCGAACGCTGTGAATCTAGCGGTCAGCGGTGCGGCCATCGCCAGAACTCGCAGTGACAGACGTGAGCTGGTGACGATTTCGGCACAGCTGGCCAATTTGGGCACGCAGCGCGTGGAAGACGTCGGTGTGTCCCTTGAAGTGGACGGGGAGCAGCTTCAGGTGCAGCCATTGTCGCTCGAGCCCGGCGAGACGAGCGTGCTTCGGTTTTCGTCGTTCGTCGCTCCGGCACGCTCCGTCAGCGGAGTGATCCGGGCCGGCAGCGATGCTCTGCCGGCCGACAACGAGTTCCGGTTCGTCGTATCGCCGGCGGATCCGATCTCGATATTAATCGTAGAGCCGCGCGCGGCCGGCCCCGACCACACCCTCTACCTGAGACAAGCGCTCGGCATCGGTGGTGACCCCGGGTTCGTCGTCGACGTAGGCCCGGCCGACCGGTCGTCCGCGGGTGGAGGCACGTTGAGCAGCATCGAGTACGAGCATCCCGTCTTCGAGCTATTCCGAACTCCGCGGAGCGGCGACTTCTCCGGGGCTCGTTTCTTTCGCTACCGGCGCATGGACGCGAGGGAAGGCGTTCGGGTGCTGGCGCGCTTCGACGACGGTGGAAGCGCGCTGGCCGAGGGCAGGCGCGGCGAGGGGAGGGTGCTGGTATGGGCCTCGGATTTCCAAAACTTCTGGAACGACCTGGCTGTGCAGCCGCTCTTCCTGCCGTTCACGCACCGGCTGATGACATATCTCTCCGGCTATGTGGAGCCTGAGACGTGGTTTCGGGTGGGAGATGTCATCGATCTCTCGCAGAACCCCATGTTCGGTGGGGATGTTATTATCGATGAACCGGAGATCATCATCGAAAGTCCGATCGGCGACCCGGTGGTGCTGCAGCTCGACAGAGGATCGCGATTCGTGCGTTTGGACGAGGCAGGCTTCTACCAGATTCGCTTCGTCGAGAACCGTGACGACCGGGCGTACGTGGCCGCGGCCAATCTCGATCCACGCGAATCGGACCTGACCGCTCTCGACCCGGAGGAGCTGGCGGGCGCCGTGACGGCGCAGGGTGACGGCGAGGCGGCGACACTCGAAGCCGTGTTGCTGTCACCGGAAGACCGTGAACGGCGACAGGGCTTGTGGTGGTATCTGCTGGTGGGCGCGTGTGGACTGCTTTTGCTGGAGACCTTGCTATCTAACAGGGTATCGCGCACCGCCAGAGCCAGAGCTTAGCAGAGGTGAACGATGGGATCCCAAAGAGACCGTGAGAAGCTAGTCCGCGTCATCCGCTCCGTCCGTCGGCGCTGGCGTTTGAGAGTGCTGATGCGCGGTGTGGCGATCGTGCTGGGCGCGGGGCTGTTGGCCTTTCTGATCTCCGCCTACGGGATGGACCGCCTGCGCTTCAGCCCGACGGCCGTCCTGGCATTCCGGGTCTTCGCCTACGCTGCCCTGGTCTTGCTCGTGATACGCTACCTGGTTCTGCCTCTCGCCCGGCGTGTCAAGGATGAACAGGTGGCGCTATACCTGGAAGAGCACGAGCCGTCCCTCGAAGCGCGCTTGTTAAGCGCCGTGGAGTTTGCGGGAGCCGGCGCGGAGAATTCCGATGGCTTTTCGCCCGCGCTCGTGGAGCGTCTAGTGGAAAACGCAGTCGAGGAATGTGCCGCCGTCGACTTCGGTCGCCGCGTCGAGGCTAAGCCACTGGCTCGCTCGTCCGGCCTTCTAGCCGGAACCACCCTGGCCGCGCTCGTCATCATGCTGCTGTCTCCGTCGTTCCTCCGACACAGCACACCCTACTTGCTGCCGTTTTCGGGCGTCGACATCGAGAACCCGTACCGCATCGAGGTCGCACCCGGCAACGCACGGGTCGCCCGGGGTGGCGAGCTGCGGATCATGGCAGAGCTGTTCAACTTCGATGCTGAGCGCGTGGACATCGCCGTGCAACGCGGTGTCGATGGTGAGTGGCAACGTTTCCCGATGGCACTAGATGAAGAGTCCGGCGGCTTTCTGTTCTTCATCTTCGATTTGGAGGAGGAGACCGAATATTTCGTCGAAGCCAGCGGTGTCCGTTCGCCTCTGTTTCGCATCGACGTGGCGGACCTGCCCTTTGTCGGACAACTGACGCTGGAGTACCACTTCCCGGCCTATACGGGCCTCGCGCCGCGCCTCCAGGAGGACGGTGGCGATATCGCCGCACTGCGAGGAACGGAGGTTAGGCTGTTTGTGACCCCGACGGTGCAGGTGGCGAGCGGCGCAATAGTGATCGAGGACCGGGACACTCTGGCGCTCGCGGTAGCTGAGGACGGGACGCTGACCGGTAACCTGCAGGTGGACCAGGACGGCCTCTACCGTATCGTGTTCGAGAGCTTGGGCGGCGATCGGGTGATCGGCTCACCCGACTACTTGATCGACGTGCTTGCCGATCAGCCGCCTTACGTCTCGTTCTCGAAGCCAGGCCGCGACGTCAAAGTCACGAATATCGAAGAGGTCTTCGTCGAAGTGGAGGCGGAGGACGATTATGGGATCGGGAATGTGGAGCTCGTCTACTCGGTGAACGGCGGTGTCGAACAGACACTCGAACTGTACACGGGACGCCGGAAAGAGATCACCGCAGCACACACGTTCTACCTCGAGGAACTTGAGCTCGTTCCTGGAGACTTCATTTCTTATTACGCCCGGGCTACCGACGGCAACCGCGTCAGCGGGCGACAAGTCGCCACTACAGACATCTACTTCATGGAGGTTCGCCCGTTCGATCGCGAATATCGGCAGGCGGACCAACGGGAAGCACCCGGTGGCGAACCCGGCTTCGATAGTTCGCTCTCCCAACGCCAGCGCGACATCATCGCGGCCACCTTCAAGATGGTGCGGGACCGTGATGTATACTCGACGGACGAGTTCGAGGAGAATCTCGCCACACTCGCTCTCGCCCAAGGCCGCTTGAGGGAACAGGTCGAACGACTGGTCGCTCGGCTCCAAGCACGGGGGATCGTACAGATGAACCCCAGCTTCCAGACCGTGGCCGAGGCACTTCCGAAGGCCGCCGCAGCCATGATCGAAGCCGAGACCAAACTCGGCGAGCGCGAGCCAGACGATGCCCTGCCGCCTGAGCAACGGGCACTGCAACAGCTTCAGCGCGCCGAGGCGGCATTCCGCGAGGTCCAGGTTGGCCAGAACCAACAGGGCGGCGGCGGAGGTGGTAGCCAGGCCGATATGGAGGAGCTGGCGGACTTGTTCGAGCTGGAGCTCGACAAACAGCGGAATCAGTACGAAAGCGTCCAACGCGATCGACAACAGCAGGTCAACGAGCAGATCGATGAGACCATGCAGAAGCTGCAGGAGCTCGCTCGGCGGCAGCAGCAGGAGAACGAGCGGCTGCGGGCACAGGCGAATCAATCGCAGGGCCAGGGCGGCTCGGGCAAGTCGCAGAGGCAGCTGGCGGAGGAGGCGGAAGAGCTCGCCCGCAAGCTGGAGCGGCTGGCTCGAGAAGAGTCGAGGCCCGAGTTGAACCAGACGGCTCGGCAGCTTCGGCAGGCCGCTGAGGAGATGCGACGCGCGGCGGCGCGGTCCCGAGAGGGGAGCGTCTCCGAGGGGCTTTCAGCGCTAAATCGCCTCAAAGAAGCGCGGCGGCAGCTCGATGAGGGCCGCTCTGTTGGGCTGGAGCGGGATGTAGAGGATGCGCTGCGACGTGCGGAGCGGCTGGCCGAGGAACAGCGAGGCGTGATGCGCGATGTAGAGCAGCTCGCGGAAGGCAACGGAGACCGGGGCGAGCGGATGCAGCGGCTGATGGACCGAAAGGAGCAGATGGCGGGGGAGGTGGAAGACATAGAGGCGCAGCTTGACCGTCTTGCCCGGGAGTCGCGGCGTGAGCAGCGCGATGCATCTCGTAAGCTCCAAGAAGCGGCAAACTCGATTCGCGACGCCAAGCTGGAGGACAAGATCCGCTATTCCCGGGGCGTCGTGCAGCAGCGCTCAGCCGACTACGCGCAGAATTTCGAGGACCAGATTTCACGAGACATCGAAGAGCTACAAGAGAAGATCGAGTCCGCACGCGATGCGATCGGTGACACCAAGGAGCAGCGGCTTGCCCGCACGCTCGATCAGACTCGTGACCTGGTCCGCTCGTTGGAGTCGCTCGAAGAGCGTATGGGCCAGCAGTCTCAGGGCGGAGAAGAACAAGAGCAGCAGCAACCCCCTCAACCGCACCCACACCAACACCGGGCGATGCCCGGCAGTTTCGACGCGAGTTCGGCGAGCGGCGCGGCGAAGCCGAGCGCCTGCGCGAAGCGCTGGAGCGCGAGGGTGTCGATACCCGTGAGCTAGATCAGATCGTCGAAGGCTTGCGCCAGCTCGAGCGAGAGCGTCCTTACGGCGACCCTCGCGGCTTGGCGGAGCTCCAGGACCAGATCATCAAAGGGCTGAAGGAGTTCGAGTACGTGCTCCGTCGCGAGATTGGCCAGGGCGAGGCACGGGAGTTACTGCTTACAGGCTCGGACGAGGTGCCGCCCGGCTTCCGGGAGCTGGTGGGCGAGTACTACAAGGCGCTTTCGGAGCAGGATTCCAAGTAGCAGCGGGGCCGCTGAAGCGACGAGGATACAGATAGCATTCCATGAAACTAGCGATCATAGGTACCGGCAATGTCGGAGCGGGTCTTGGCCGGCTGCTGGCAGCGGAAGGGCACGATGTAACTTTCGGGGTTCGCGAACCGCAGAGCTCGAAAGTCGCGTCGCTACTGGAGCAGGTTAGTGGTGCGGTGGCGGTCCGTGTAAAAGACGCGATCGCGGGCTCCGATGTCATCGTTCTGGCTGTACCTTGGGAGGCGGCGGAAGGTATAGTCAAAGCGGCCGACCTCGATGGCAAGGTCCTGGTGGATGCCACGAACCCGATCGCGCCGGGGCTCGAGCTCGCCCTGGGTTACGACACCAGCGCGGCGGAGAGAATCGCCGGCTGGGCGCCGGGCGCTCGAGTCGTCAAAGCCTTCAATACCATCGGTGCGAACAACCTCGAGAACCCTCGCTTCGGCGACGAGAACGCTACGATGTTCGTATGCGGCGATGACGCGGGTGCCAAGGCCGTGACCTCGCAGCTCGCTGAGGAGCTGGGATTCGAGGTCGTGGACGCCGGAGGGTTGGCCAGCGCTCGCTTGTTGGAGCCGGTGGCGATGCTGTGGATTCGGCTGGCGCTGGTCGAAGGGTGGGGGAGAGACATCGCGTTCAAGCTGCTGCGTCGATAGGGTGAAGCATGCCGGAATACGTGTACGGCACGAAGTTGCCGCGGGTCGACAAACATCGCAGGCGCGGTTGGACGCTAAAACCAACGGAATGATCGAGGCGAAAGTCGCGACTATCGACTTTCATGTGACCTCCGAGTGCAATCAGGAGTGCCCGTACTGTTGGGGTCCGCAGGACTTCGAGCATCCGGTGGACACGAGCACCGCCCTGCGGATCGTGTCGAAGGTGAAGGAGGTCGGCGCGACCCGGATCGTCTTCACTGGAGGCGATCCCTTAAAGCGGGGGGACGTCGCGAAGCTCATCCGACACGCTCGTGATATCGGTCTAGAAGTTGCCCTCTCGACTACAGGGGATGAGCTGACCCGAGAATTTCTGGAACGGGTGGGCCGCTTCATCGACCTCATCTCTTTGCCGCTGGACGGCTCGACTGAAGAGGTGAACTCGCGCACGAAGAAGGAAGGCCACCATGCGGCGGTCTTGAAAGCACTGGAATGGCTGCGCCAGCACCCCGAGATCGACGTCAAGGTCTGCACTCCAGTGACCCGGCACAATCTCGAAGATGTGCCCAACATTCTTCGGCTGGTCGAAGCGTACGCGAAGACCACGCAGGCCCGAGTATTCTACAACGTCTTTCAGGCGTTCCCCCGGGCCATGAGCGCGGTGGACTGGGACGAGCTATTGGTCAGCGCCGAGGAGTTCGTCGCCCTCGAGTCCCGGCTCGCCGGTCAGGCCGACATTCGTGTGAATTTCCTCGATCACCGTACCCTGGATCGCCTCTACCTGATGATCTTCCCCGATGGCAGTCTGGTCATCCCCAGTGGGTCGGAGTTCTACGGCTACGGCCAGTTCCTCGACCTTTCCGATCTGGATGGGGTCCTGAATGAGGGGCGCTTCGACTCCGCCAAACACCTCAGGCACTCCCGCGGCTGGTCCAAGAGCCGAAGCCACTGAACGCCGGTTAGCTGGAAAATAAGGGCCGCCGGATGTAGAATCGCTGGCTCAGGCATGAGAACGCAGAGGTAGGTATGTCGAACGCTTCGTATCCGAACGCCCGCAGCGTGGCCGGCCTTTACCGGCGCTTCCTCAGCGATCCCGGCGCCGTCGATCCCGGCTGGCAGGCGGTTTTCCGAGATCTCGATCAGGAGGCGCGAGACTGGCTGGATTCCCTCAACGGTGCCCGAGCTCGCCCGGCGCCGGCCGTCGAGCCCGCGCTGGCCGCCGACGCCCGGGCCGCCGCGCTCGATTCGGTTCGGGCCCTGATGGTCATCCGATCGTACAGGGTGCGCGGCCACCTGGAGGCCGACCTCGATCCGTTGGGGCTGGCACCCGAGGAGCCGCACACCGAGCTCGATCCGGTCAGTTACGGCTTCACGGACGCCGACATGGACCGGCCCATCTATTTGCACGGCGTGCTGGGCCTCGAGTCGGCGAACATGCGGGAAATCGTCGCACACCTGCGTCGGGACTATTGCGGCACTATCGGTCTCGAGTTCATGCACCTACAGGATCCGGAGCAGAAGGCGTGGATCCAGATGACGATGGAGGGTGTCCTCCATCGCACGCATCTCAAGAACGAGAGGAAGATCGAGATTCTCGAGCGCCTGACGGCGGCTGAGACGTTCGAGAAGTTCCTTGATCGCAAATACACCGGCACGAAGCGCTTCGGGCTCGACGGCTCGGAATCGACGATCGCGGCGCTGGAGACGATCGTACAGTCGGCGACCGAGTTGGACGTCCGGGAGATCGTCATCGGCATGGCCCACCGCGGACGCCTCAACGTGCTGGCGCAGGTGATGCAGAAGCCGCTCGAGGCGATCTTCCACGAGTTCCAGGGCGGCGCCTCGACGCCGGACGAGATCGGAGGCTCGGGCGACGTCAAGTATCACCTCGGGACCTCGACCGACCGGGAGATTGGCGGTCGGCAGGTGCACCTGTCGCTGGTTCCCAACCCGTCGCACCTAGAGGCCGTCGATCCGATGGTCGTCGGAAAGGTCCGCTCCAGCCAGGATCAGCGTCGTGACTCTCAGCGCTGCCACGTGATGGGCCTCTTGCTGCACGGTGATGCAGCCTTTGCGGCGCAGGGCGTGGTCGCGGAGACCCTGCAGTTCACCGATCTCGAGGGCTACACGACCGGCGGGATCATCCATGTCATCATCAACAACCAGATCGGCTTCACGACCAATCCGGTAGCTGCGCGGTCTGGTCCTTACCCTTCGGATCTGGCCAAAGCGATTCAGGCGCCCATCATGCACGTCAACGGCGACGATCCTGAAGCCGTCGTGCTGGCGGCATCGTACGCAGTTCAGTACCGCCAGATCTTCAAACGCGACGTCATCATCGACCTCTGGTGCTATCGGCGACACGGTCATAACGAGGGTGACGAGCCGGCATTTACGCAACCGCTCATGTATAAAGCGATCAAGACACACCCCACGGTGCGTGAAGTCTATGCGAGCAAGTTGATACGAGAAAACGTGCTCACACAGGACGAGGCCAACGGTATGGTGGCCGCCTGGGAGAAACGTCTGGAGGAGGCTCTGCAAGCCTCGACGGGTTACAAACCGGTCAAGGCCGACTGGCTCGAAGGCGATTGGTCGGGACTGGAGCCCATGCCCGGCTACGACATCCCGCGTGGAGAGACCGCGGTCGAACTGGACCGCCTGCAGGAAGTAGGGCGAGCGCTTGTCCGTGTACCCGACAACTTCGCACTCAACAGCAAGATCGCCCGGCAGCTCAAGGCTAAGAAGAAGATGTTCGAGGCCGGCACGGGTTTCGATTGGGCGACCGCCGAAGCGCTGGCATTCGGTACCCTGCTCGTTGAAGGCGAACCGGTCCGGCTTTCAGGTGAAGACAGCAACCGCGGCACCTTCTCTCAGCGCCACGCGTCGTGGGTCGATCAGGAAACGGGGGCGCGGTACGTTCCCCTTAACCACATCAGGGAGAAGCAGGCGCGATTCGAGGTCATCGACAGCCCGCTCAGCGAGTATGGCGTGCTCGGCTTCGAATACGGCTACGCTGTCGATGAGCCGAATGCGTTGGTGCTTTGGGAAGCACAGTTCGGCGATTTCTCCAACGGCGCTCAGGTCATCATCGACCAGTTCGTCGCCGCCGGCGAGTCGAAGTGGCTGCGCATGTGCGGCCTCGTCATGCTGCTCCCGCACGGGTACGAGGGACAGGGACCCGAGCACTCATCGGCCCGCCCGGAGCGCTTCCTGCAGCTGTGCGCCGAAAACAACCTTCAGATTGTGAACTGCACGACGCCGGCCAGCTACTTCCACGTGCTTCGCCGCCAGCTGCATCGCGACTTCCGCAAGCCATTGATCATCATGACGCCCAAATCGTTGCTACGTCATAAGCGTGTCGTCTCGACTATCGCGGAGTTCGGCCCGAGCTCCTACTTCCGCACTGTTATTCCGTGTCCGGAACCTCCCGGCAAAGCAGACGACGCCCGGCAAGTCGTACTGTGCAGCGGCAAGTTGTACTACGATCTCGTCGAGGAACGCGAGCGGCGCGGAATCCACGACGTGCACTTCCTGCGTTTGGAACAGCTGTATCCGTTCCCCAAGGATGAACTGGCGATAAGCCTGAAGCCGTACAAGGACTGCCGGCTGGTCTGGTGTCAGGAGGAGCCGCGCAACATGGGCGCCTGGAGCTTCGTTTCCGAGCGGATCGCTGGGGTAGCGGCGGATGTCGGGTTCGAGCGGCCCGATCCCCGGTATGTCGGCCGGCCCGCGGCGGCTTCGCCGGCGACGGGAAACTATGCGCGGCATCTCGAGGAGCAGGCCCGGCTCGTGGACGAGGCGCTGACCGTCGAGGCGGAGGGCGGGAAACGCGCCGCGCCTCGCAACCGTGTAGCGACAGGGAAGGGTCGAGCCAAGGCGACCCGGGAATAAGGCGCCCTGGTCTTAACCGGGGGCAATTGAAGGGATGGCGGAGAGCATGGCCATTGATATTCTGGTCCCCAATCTCGGTGAGTCGATCAGCGAGGCCACCGTGTCGGCCTGGCTGAAAAAATCGGGCGACCCGGTGTCCGCTGACGAGACGCTGCTCGAGTTGGAGACAGACAAGGCGACACTGGAGATTCCCGCCCCCGCCGGCGGCGTGCTGATCGAAATCGCCGTCGCGGAGGGCGTGGACGTCGAGGTGGGTGCGTTGCTGGGCCGTATCGAGGAAGGCGCGACGACAGTCGTCACCGAGGCGCCAAAGGCGAGGTCCGCCGCCGCGGCGGAACCGGCGCCAGGCCAGGCCAAGGTCGCGTCGGAATCGCCCCCGGCGTCCGCGGCGCCCCGCTCTCCGGCACCCGCCGGCCTCGACCCTGCGGCGGTGCCTCGCAGCGGTCCCGACGGTCAGGTGACGCTGGCGGATCTG
>JBDHAI010000190.1:0-5424 GCA_039588155.1 Gemmatimonadota bacterium
AAGCAATCGACCTTCGTCGGGCCCGAAGCAGCAAGGGGCGTGTAGGCGGCCAGGCATAACGCAAGCGTGGCAGCGAAGGCGGTCGGCAAGTTTCGCATCGCACACTTCCTGGATCGAAGGATCTGCGGGGTTTTTCGGGAATGGTTGGGCTCTCATCGCACCGGCTTGCATGCTGAATTCAAGCTAGTCTGCGAGGGTTAGCGGGTCAATTTTCACGCTCGCGGCGCCGGAGACAGGATTGCCGGCAGCAGTCCCACGCCTGTGTTAGCTTGTGCCCATGAACAATCGAAAAGGGAGCCGGCCATGAGCGTCCTGTACAAGCTACCCGTCGGCGGGGAGATGGTGGAGTCGGGACAGGTCGACGACGTGACGAATCCTTTCAACGCTCACACCGTCGGCAAAGTCCCATTGGCTAGCGAGGACCAGCGAGAAGCGGCGGTCGCTGCCGCGGTGGAGGCGTTTCAGGAGACCCGCAGGCTCTCACGTTTCCGGCGTTCCGAGATTTGCCGGCAGGTTGCCGCGGGCATCGAGAGGCGCCGGAAGGAGCTGGCCGAGACGATCGTGGCGGAGTGCGGGAAACCGCTGCAATACGCGCAGGGCGAAGTCGCACGCGCTGTCCAGACCTTCACGATTGCGGCGGAGGAAGCTAAGCGCTTGGGCGGTGATATCGTGCCCGTCGACATCGAGCCACGCGCCGAGGGCTATACGAGCCTCTATTACCGCTTCCCCGTCGGCCCGATCCTGGGCATCGCGCCGTTCAACTTCCCGCTCAACCTCGTGGCTCACAAACTGGCGCCCGCCATCGCCACCGGCTGTACGATGGTGCTGAAGCCCGCGCAGCAGGCTCCCATCACCAGCCTCAAGCTGGCCGAGATTTGCTACGAGGCTGGACTGCCGCCCAAAGCGTTCAGCGTCGTGCACTGCACCGTGGAGGTGGGAGAGCCGATGGTGCGTGACGATCGCTTCAAGCTGCTCTCTTTTACCGGCTCGAGCGCCGTGGGCTGGCACCTCAAATCGATCGCAGGCAAAAAGCGCGTCGTCTTGGAGCTGGGTGGCAACGCCGGCGCGATCGTGCACGGGGACGCCGATGTCGACTGGGCGGTCGAACGCACGGCCGCCGGCGGCTATGCCTATGCGGGCCAGACCTGTATCAGCGTCCAGCGCGTCCTGGTGCACCGTTCGATACACGATGAGTTCTGCAGCAAGCTCGTCGCACGGACTGAGGAGCTGGCGGTAGGCGATCCGACGCATAAGGACACCGTGGTCGGTCCGCTCATCGAAGCGAAGCACGCCGAGCGAGTGATGGACTGGATCGCCGAGGCCGAGCGAGCCGGGGCCAGAGTGCTGACGGGAAACCGGCGAGAGGGCTCATTGGTTTGGCCGACGGTGCTCGCGGATACGACGCCCGACATGAAAGTCGAATGCGAAGAGGTCTTCGGGCCGGTCACAACAGTGCGGTCCTACGATGATTTCAAGGCGGCGGTGAACATCGTGAACGATTCCATCTATGGCCTGCAGGCCGGAGTTTTCACGCATGACATCCGCCTGATCGATTTCGCCTACCGGAACCTGGAGGTCGGAGGAGTGATCGTGAACGATTTTCCGACGCTCCGCATCGATAACCACCCGTACGGCGGGGTGAAAGATTCGGGTCTCGGGCGCGAGGGCGTGCGCTACGCCATGGAGGAGATGACGGAGGCGCGTGTGCTGGTGCTCGATATGAGACACTGATCCGGAGTGGAAGTGCCCGGTGTTCTGTAGATTCACTTGCGCGCGATCATCCGCGCCAAGCCCCGTTGGCCTTCAGGCTCGTCGTACACTCCTTCCGCATATGACAGAACCTCGAAGCCTGAAAACGCCTCGCGCAGCTCGCCGCGCTCGAGAGCGAACTCCCTTCGGATATCGCCGCCCAGGACCTCGATCTCATCCACGTTGAAGGTCTCGAACAACAAGAGGCCGCCGGGCTTCAGCGCGTGGCGAAAAGCAGGGAATAACGAGCGGAGCAGGAAGCGGGTGTTGACGATGATATCGAACGTCGCGGAGGGAAGCGGGAAGCGCTCGAGATCGGCCAGGATAGGATGGACCGCTAGCCGTTCTGCTTTGGCGCGGCGCCACAGACGCTGTAGGCCTTCCCAGGAGATGTCCACAGCGATGACCGTGAAGCCGCGGCGAGCCAGGTGGAGCGAGTTGCGGCCGGCCCCGCAGGCCACATCGAGGACGAGGCCTGGCGGTTTGAGCCAGGCCTCCGCGTTCTCGACTATCGCCGCGGGCTCATCGACATCGGCCCAATCGCCGCCCCTGTATCGTTCGTCCCAGCGAGCCCGATCTTCCTCGGTCATCGGTCGCGGAGTCGCCGAACCTCCCGCTAGAGAGCCTCGGTACTCCTCGGCCCGCTGAATTCCTTGCGCGGCAGCACGTCGCGGAACGTCCAGCCGCCGCGCTCGCCGAAGGCGCGCGATCGCCGTGCGAAGTCGAAGACCTTGCCGTCCTTCAGCTCGGTGTCCTCCCTGATGAGGGTCACGGCCGCGCCTTCGAGCCTGGAGGGGTCGAGGTCGAGGGCCACGCAGGCTCGGTCTAAGGCGGTGGCGAAGTCCGGTGCCACGACCTTGGCGTGTATCTGTTCCGCGGTGCCCATATACTCGCGGCCCCTGAAGATCACGCGAAACAGGCTGCGCTTCTTCTCTTTCTTCTTCTTGCTCGGATCCTTCTTGGGCATCATGTGTTGGTCATCTTGATCGGGTCGAGAACTTCGTCCGCCTGCTTGGCGTCCATCAGCCCTTCCTCGACCACCAGATCTCTAATGGTCATACCTTTGACGAGCGCGTCCTTGGCGATTGCCGCGGCCTTATCGTAACCGAGCACCGGCGCCAGCGCCGTGGCCAGCGCGGGGCTCATTTCGGCGTAAGCCCGGCAACGCTCGCGGTTCGCCTCGATTCCCGACACGCACTTGTCCACGAAAATGTGGCTGACGTTCGCCAAGATATCGATCGACTGCAGAAGATTGTAGGTCATGACCGGGATCATGACGTTGAGCTCGAAGTTGTCCGACTGGCCGCCGACCGTGATCGCCGTGTCGTTACCCATCACCTGGACGCATACCTGCCGCACCGCCTCCGGCATCACCGGGTTGACCTTGCCCGGCATGATCGAAGAACCCGGCTGAGTCGCCGGAATGGAGATCTCCCCAAGACCCGTGCGAGGCCCGGTAGCCAGCCAGCGCACGTCGTTGGCGATCTTGCTCATGCTCACCGCGACGGTCTTGAGTGCGCCGCTGGCCTCGACCAGCGCGTCGCGCGCAGCCTGCGCCTCGAAATGGTTCGGCGCTTCCACGAACTCGTGATCGAAGATCTTCGACAGCCCCGCGCAGACCTTCGGCGCGAACTGGGGGTGGGCGTTGATTCCCGTTCCGACCGCCGTGCCGCCGATGGCGAGCTCGGAGAGATGCGGCAGCACGTTCTCGACGCGTTTGATCCCATGCTCGATCTGGCTAGCGTAGCCGCCGAACTCCTGGCCGAGCGTCACGGGCGTCGCATCCTGCAGGTGCGTGCGGCCTGTCTTAACGACGTCCATGAATTCCTTGGCCTTGGCGGCCAGAGCTTTGTGCAGTTTTCTAAGGGCGGGCAAAAGGTCGTCGATGATCGCCGTCGCCGCCGCCACGTGTGAGGATGTCGGGATGACGTCGTTGCTCGACTGACCCATGTTCACGTGGTCGTTGGGATGGACCTCCTTCGAGCCCATGGCGCCGCCGAGGATCTGGATGGCTCGGTTGGCGATCACTTCGTTGGCGTTCATGTTCGTCGATGTGCCCGACCCGGTCTGGAAGATGTCGACCACGAACTGGTCATCCAGTTTGCCGTCCATCGCTTCTGTGGCTGCCTGCTCGATCGCTGCCCCCAGCCGTTTATCCAGCACACCCAGCGACATGTTCACCTGGGCCGCTGTCATCTTTATGGCACCCAGGGCACGGATGAACCGCCGCGGGAAGCGCAGCCCGCTGACCGGAAAGTTCTCTACGGCGCGCTGCGTAGAAGCCCCGTACAACGCCTCCGTCGGGACCTTCATCTCACCCAGACTGTCTCGTTCGATTCTGTAATCGCTCGTAGCCATCTCCTGCTCCGTTTCTAGCGACGGGCTCCGGCACGAGGCATCCAGCTCTCTCAATTTCAGCTTGACATTATAGCTGTCCCGATCCGGCCCGGATAGGCCACACGACGGCTTTTGGGCGCCAGGCAAGGCGGCTATACTCTAGTTTTCGCGGAAAATTTCGATCGAACAGGAAGGGAATCGAGATGCGTATCCATCCGCGCCTGTGTGCCTTGGCCTCGCGGGTGAAGAGTGAAGAGTGAAGAGTGAAGGGTAAACAGTGAAGGGCGAAGAGTGCGGGGTTGAAGCCGCAGGGAACTGTGCATGGCGGTTGGAGTATTGACTTCCAGCCTGTTGTCTGCCCTTCTTAGGGCTCGTCGTGGCTGTTGGCTGAGGTCAATTGAGGTCAGATGAAACGTCTTGTAGGCCTTTTATTAGTAGTTGTCCAGCTCGGAACGGTCGCCGTCCCGTTGGCAGCCGAGCCGGCCGCAGGCCACGAGTGCGAAGCCAGTATTGGCTATCAGGACCCGGGCACGGTGCAGCCGCTCCGAGACTGCGGGTGCTGCGAGATGCCCGAGTGCAGCGGCATGCTGGCGTGTGCGATGGGTGCCACCGCCATCACCACCGACGTGGCAGTGTCCTTCGTCCCGCCGGTTGTCTCGGCTTCCGATCCGGAGGTCACGTCTTCTCAGGCGGCTTTCCTCAAAGCTCCGATACCACCCCCTCCACAAGCCTAGTCTCTCACAAACAACCGTAAACGTGCGGCTCGGCGAGAGCATCGTCGAGCGGAGTTCCGTAATTGTGCGCGTCAACGCGTGAGGGGCAGGTCATGACTTTCCATAAAATCTGGGTGGCATTCGCGCTCGTGCTGAGTGGCCAACTTGGTGTATCCGCTCAGGCGGTCCAGGCGAATGCCGGGGCTCCCGATACACTCCGGCTCACTTCCGCCATAGCGATGGCCCAGGAAGCGAACCCGGCGCTCCAGGCGGCAAGGCTGCGTGCGGAGGCTGCGGCTGCGGGTACCCCGCGGGCGGGCGCGCTGCCCGATCTACAGCTGTCCTTCGGTCTGCTGAACCGGCGCTTGGGTGATCCTGGGGACACGTCGGACCCCATGACGAAGAATACCGTGCAGCTCATGCAGCGGTTGCCCTGGCCGGGGAAGTTGGGCTTCGGCGAGGATCGCGCAGAGCATCTCGCCCAGGCCCAGCTCTGGGACGCGGAGGAAACGGAGCGGCAGCTGAGCGCTAGAGTGCAGTCGGTCTACTACCAGCTCGCCTACATAGACCGGGCGGTGGCCGTTTTGGGCGAGACCCGCGAATTGCTGCGCGACTTCCTTCGGGT
>JBDHAI010000191.1:0-5345 GCA_039588155.1 Gemmatimonadota bacterium
CAGTATGGCGAGCTGGCCCAGCGCACGCGCCAGCCAGGACGGCAGGCCGATCTGTGCGACCTCGGTCCCGGCGATGATCAGGCTGAACATCACGGCGATACCCACGATGAACGCCGTAATCTGATTGCGGGTCAGCGCCGAGGCGAAAAGGCCCACCGCCACCATGCCCGCCAGCAACAGCAGCGTGCCGGCATACTGCGCGACGATGACGCCGAAATCCGGCCTACCACCCAGGGTTAGCAGCAGCGGCACCAACAACGTGCCGGCGAGCGCTACATATATAAAGAGCAGGTTCCCGAGGTACTTGCCGAGCAGGTACTCGTGCTCGTGGATCGGATGGCTGAGCGTCACCTCGAGCGTGCCGTGCCGCTTCTCTTCAGCCAGCGAGCCCATCGTGACGGCCGGTACGAAGAAGAGCAGAATCCACGGTAACAGATCGAACATCGGCCTGAGCGATGCCTCGCCGATCAGGAAGGCCGACCGGAAGAAGAAGAAGAAGGTGACGCCCAAGAACACGACCAGCAGGATGTAGGCGGTCGGGTGGTCGAAATAGCCGCGCAGCTCTTTGCGAGCGATCGTCCAGATGTTCCGCATCGCCCCCCCTTAGCGCGTCAGCTGGCTGAAGAGGTCCTGCAAGCTGCCCGTCTCTTCGTGGAGCTCCCAGAGCACCCAGCCCTGCTGTTTGGCGAGCTCGAAGATCTCGGGCCGCGGGTCGGGGCCCGCGCCGATCGACAGGATGAGCCGCGTGCGACTCTCCCGCTCCGAGCGATCGGCCACCTGCTCGACGCCGGCAAGCTCGGCGAGCGCCGATTCGGCGCCGGCACCTTCGACCTCTACCACGATCGAGCGCCGGCCCCGGGCCTTGGCCACGAGCTCCGCGGTGGAGCCGTCGGCGACGATCTTGCCTTGATGGATGACGATGATGCGGCGGCAGGTCTCCTCTACTTCCGGCAGCACGTGAGTGCTGATAAGAACGGTGTGCTCCTTGCCGATCTCGCGGATCAGCTTGCGGATCTCCTGCCGCTGGTTGGGGTCGAGTCCCTCGGTCGGCTCGTCGAGGATCAAGAAATCGGGGCGGTGCAGAACCGCCGCCGCCAGGCCCAGCCGCTGCCGGTACCCCTTCGACAGCTCGGAGATGGGCCGATAGAAGACCTCCGCGATGCCGGCGGCCTGTACTGCATCGTCCAGCGCGCTGCCAGGACCATTCGTGCTCACACCCCTCAGCGCACCGGCGTAGCTCAGGTACTCCGACACCAACATGTCGGTGTAAAGCGGGTTGTTCTCCGGCAGGTAGCCGATACGTCGTCTGGCCTCGACCGGATCCTCCCGGACGTCCTTACCGTCGATGAGGACCGCGCCGGACTCGGGCTCCAGATAGTTCGTGATCAGTCGCATCGTTGTCGACTTCCCCGCCCCGTTGGGGCCGAGAAAGCCGACGACCTCCCCACGATCCACCGTGAACGAGACGTCGTCGACGGCGACCGTGGGGCCGAACGACTTGGTCACGTGGTCAAGCGTAATCAAGTCGACCTCCGCTACAGCTGAGTGCGTGAATATCGCCGAGAATTCGGCTTGGATTCAAACTTCTTCTTATGCTTCGAGACGGGGCTGACGGGACTCGAACCCGCGACCTCCGGTGTGACAGACCGGCACTCTAACCAACTGAGCTACAGCCCCACGGCCCTTAGAACCTCGCTGCTGGGCGCGGCGCAAATCTAGCGACCTGAGGAGGCCGGTCAAGTAGACGGCGGCTGAGACTGCACCTGCCAGGCGCGTTGGGGCCCCTGGCCCCCGATCACCTCCCGATCGGCAGGCTGACGGTGATCTGATGAGTGACCACGTCGGCTTCCTGGAGCGTTAACGGACCGGACGGCGCCACGATGAAGTCCGAGGCCGCGTCTAACGCCTGACCCCGCTCCACGCCAATCGCCGTCCATGCCGTTCCGGGCTGGCCGGTGCCGGTCGTGAGCCGGCCCACGTAGCGCACCTGAAACTCCGGGAACTTGAGGGCGAGTCCCAGACTCGGCGTCCATTCGGTCCAGCTCTCGTCTTGCTTCCTTTTCGTCACCTCGACGCGATCGACCTGTTCCAGTTGGTAGTCGATGGACCGGACCTCGAGCCCGAGCTGAACGCCCGCCCGCTCATTAGCTATGCCTAGCCCCATGCGCACGATCGCGTTCGTGAAGACGAAATCGTTCTCGACCGTCTTGCCTCCGGCCTTGATCACCCCGCCGTTGCGGGTCGTCACGGCCGTGTCCGCTTCGGCCCAGGTGTCGCTCCAGATCGGCTCGAGGATGAGGTCGATCCCGAACTCGATCGGATCCGCCGACCGCGATACGCCGATCCCGAAGTTGAAAGCCCACGTATTCCCCGGATCGCGCGGGATATTCTGGATCTCGTAGTTGGGAATCTTCGGGTGAGACTTGTAGTTGCTCGTGAAGATTCCTCCGACCCGCCAGCCCTCGTCGGCCAGCGGCTGAACGTACCCGAGGTGCGCACCGTACGTGTTCGTTCGGTCCAGATTCGTCTCGACTCGCGTCTGGAGGGAAGGTTCGATGGGCGCATCTTCCGGCCAGACCCACTCCACATAGGTCACATCATGAGTCATGTCAAAGCTGTTGTACAACAACATGACTTCGTAAGTCCGCTCTCCTTCCAGCTCGCCCAACAGCCCCAATCTCACGTCGAGCACGTGACCCGACTGCTCGATGCTCGTGGCACCGGCGTAGAGCAGATCGACGCCCTGCACCCCGCTCAGCCCGCCCCAGAACAGGCTGCCCCCGAGGGAGAACCTGGAGTCGGGAAGTTTTCCTCCGAACAAGGCGGACGCGTAGACGTTGTTCGCCGCGCGGTCGCTCAATAGCTCTGGGGCACCGGTCTCCAACACCGGGACCGGCCCGAAGAACCGCTCGGCGCTCTCCAGCTCCTGCAAAGACAGCGAGGCCGCACCGAAGAAGGAGCCCGAGTTGAACAGCAGGCCCGCCGGCAGCGAGCGTCCGGCACCGTTGTCGCCGCTGATGTTGTAGAATACGGGCGCCGTGTAGAGGAGAGCGCCGGGGATGCGACTACCCTTCGCCGGGTTTATGAACGGATCCAGAAGCGGGTCGTCGACGGCGATGGACACGCCACCCATCCCCAACTTCTGCGACGGGAAGAGCTGGAACTGGTCACCCGCCGCGATCGGCACGGTCTTGAGCGAAACGAGCTGGGCGCTGAGCTCCGTGGGCAGGCAGTACGCCAACGCGAAGACGGCGAGGGCACACGCGCGGTGTTGCCGGACAGGCTTCATGGTAGGCTCCTCCGGATCGTAAGCGAGTGGTCTGGGATCCTACCCGGAGAACGCGTGAGTGAAGGCGCTTGTGACACGCCCGCCGCTGTCCTCTTCCCTATCCGGCACGGCGATTGCTATTTGTCACAATCGCAGCTCGTCAGACGTTCTTGAGTGTGGCCGAACCGAGATACGGAGCACATTGGATCTAGACGGAGCGTTCGCGAGGTATCACCCCTCGCTCTTTCGCTACTTGCAACGGCTGACCGGAGATGCGGACATGGCAGCGGACATCGCACAGGAATCCTTCGTCCGCCTGCTATCTCACCCGCAGCCGGAGGAGCGAGTCCGCGCCTGGCTGTTCACCGTAGCGACGAACCTGGTCCGCGACAGCGCGCGCGCTCGAGCCCGGCGCCAACGGCTGATCGCCGGACACGAGTTCGCTCCCGAAGCCACCGACCGGCCGGACACCGAGCTGGAGCGGGACGAGACGGTGGCCGCGGTGCGCCGGGCCCTGGAGCAGCTCACGCCCCGGGAGCGCCAGCTGCTGCTCCTACGCCAGGAAGGCTTCCGCTACGTGGAGATCGCCAAGATCGTCGAGGTCGCCCCCGGTTCGGTGGGCAAGTTGCTGACCCGGGCGCTGCAGAGCTTCGCGGAAGTCTACCGGGACTCGGAGTCTACGAGTACGGATGAGGGCGATGATCCACATAGTTGACGACGAGCTTCTCGCCTATCTGGACGGCGAGCTGGAGGCCGAGCGCCGGGTCCGAGTGGAGACGCATCTCGAGTCGTGCGCCAGCTGTGCCGCGACCCTCGAGGCGTTGGATTCGGCCTCGCGCCAGCTCGGCGAAGCGCTCGAACGAATCGACCGTCCGGCGCTGGACGTGGAGCTCGCGACGATACTCGAGCAAGGGGAGAGCCGGGGTAAGCGGCGCCTAGCGCGGGGAGCTCTATTCAGAGCTGCGGCATTGTTATTGGCGATTGCTGGAGCTAGTGCCGCCGCGATCCCCGGCTCACCCGTACATGAGTTTGTCGTCGACTCGATCGGCGAAGTGAGGACCTGGCTTGACCGCGATGCGGCTCCCTCGGAGGTTCCGCCGCCGTCGGCCCAAGACGTATCCGGGGTCGCCGTCCCCGCGTTCAGCGATCGACTGCGGATCGCTCTACTGAACCCCGCACCCGATGCATTGGTACGGGTCTCGCTGGTCGATGGTGACGAAGGCTCGGTTCGGGCAGCCGGCGCTCGATACCGAACCGGACCCGGTTGGATCGAAGTCGTGGGTTCCGCGCCGGGTGAGATACGTATCGAGCTGCCTCGCTCGGTAAGCGTGGCACGCGTCGAGGTGGACGGGCAGCTGGCGCTGCTCAAGGAGGGGACGGACCTCAGGCTGGTCACTCCCCCCGCCGACTCGACGGAATCGGAAGTCGTGTTCCGCGTGAATGGCTAGGATCTTTGAGTAGTACTGCTGGGGTACTAGATTACACAATACTCTGTCGCCCCACAGACATGTAGCAGCAGCGGTTAAATGGACGTTGTCCTGCTTCTGGCCGTGCTCATGACCAACGGGCTACCCGGCGCCGCGGCCGGGAGCCCGGACGTGTCCCCACGCATTTTCGCCGCCCCAACGCTCATCGCCGTTCAGGATTCAGCCCCAAGAAGAGTACTGGGGCGAGTAACCAGCGATAGGTCCGGCGCACCACTGCTGTACGCGCTGGTGGAGCTGGGGACGGGGGCCTGGTACCGCGCCGCCGTCGCCGACTCACTGGGTCGATATCTGCTGCGGGATGTCGCCGCCGGCCGGCAGCGCTTGCGCGTCACGACGCTCGACCACGAACCCTTCGAGATCGTGGTCGAAGTCCCGAACTCGGGCGACCTGCAACTCGACCTCAGCCTGCGCCTGACGCCCGTCGCCCTGGCCGGGATCACGGTGAACTCTGAAACGACGACGCCGACCGCCACCGGCAACAGCGGAGAACCGGCGGGACGCGGTTCGCCGGCGGATCCCGAATTGCGCGCGTTGGAGACGACTCCGGGGGTGGGTGAGCTGGGGCTGGCCGATGGGGCACACGCGGAGCC
>JBDHAI010000192.1:0-6753 GCA_039588155.1 Gemmatimonadota bacterium
CAACTTCGGCTACTTGGGTCACATGTGGGAGCTCTATGCTATGTGGACCTGGGTGCCGCTGTTCCTGTTGGCCAGTTATCAGCAAGCGGGTTGGAGCGAGGTGGGCGCGCGGCTGGCCGGGTTTGGTGCGGTGGCCATCGGCGGCCTGGGATGCATCGTGGCCGGGCAGCTCGCCGACCGGTTCGGGCGCACGCGGGTCACGTCCGTGAGCCTGTCCGTGTCGGGGATTTGCGCGCTGATCGCCGGTCTCTTCTTCAGCTCCCCCGTGATTCTGACGCTGATCTGTCTCGTCTGGGGCTTCGCCGTGGTGGCCGACAGCGCCCAGTTCAGCGCCGCGGTGAGCGAGCTCAGCGATTCACGCTATGTGGGGACGGCGCTGACCATGCAAACGAGCCTCGGGTTTCTCCTGACGCTGTTCACCATCCGCCTCATTCCACCGCTCGTGGACCGCATCGGATGGGAGTGGGCCTTCAGCATCCTGGTGATCGGGCCGATATGTGGCATCGCTGCAATGCTCCGCCTCCGCGAGCTGCCGGAGGCGTCGAAGATGGCTTCGGGAAACCGTTAGCCTTCTGCTTGGAACAGGTCTTGCCCCTCCCGAAAGCCACGTCTAGTCTTGGGGCTTCCTCGTGCCCACCGTGGCCGCCAACCGATAGGAGTTGAGGCATGATCGATCACTCCTTGCCGCATATCGACGCACTCCTCGAAGAACTGCGAGTCATCGATCCGCCGGATGAGTTCCGTGCCGGCGCGCTGGTGAACAGCCAGGAGGTGTACCAAGAGGCCGAGGAAGATCTCGAGGGCTTTTGGGAGCATCAGGCCGAAGCGATTCACTGGTATCGCAAGTGGACCCGAGTGCTCGATTGGAATCCGCCCTGGGTCAAGTGGTTTGTCGGCGGCCGGCTGAACATCTCGGTCAACTGCCTCGACCGTCATCTGGAGGAACACCCCGACCGTGTGGCGTACTTCTGGGAGGGTGAGCCGGGCGACGAGCGGACGATCACCTATCGCGAGTTGTACGAGGACGTCTGTCGGTTCGCCAACGCGCTGAAGGCGATCGGAGTACGGCGCGGCGACAGGGTGGCGATCTATCTGGGCATGATCCCGGAGCTGCCGGTGGCGATGCTGGCCTGCACGCGGATCGGAGCCGTGCATTCCGTGGTGTTCGGTGGCTTCGCGGCCGACTCGCTGCGCGATCGAATCAATGATGCGAATGCCGAGATCTTGATTACCGCCGACGGTGGCTGGCGCCGCGGCGGGATCGTGCCGCTGAAAGAGAGCGCCGACAAGGCGTTGGACGGTTGCCCGACCATCCGCAGCGTCGTGGTGGTCAAGCGGACCGAACAGAACGTGCCGATGGTCGATGGTCGAGATGTGTGGTACCACGAACTGGTGCAAGATCAGAGCACCGTTTGCCAGCCGGAGGAGATGGACGCCGAGGATCCGCTGTACATACTCTATACGTCGGGCACGACCGGGAGGCCGAAAGGCATACTGCACACGACCGGCGGCTATCTGGTCGGGGTTGCGACGACGCATCGCCTCATCTTCGACATCCACCCGGAGAAAGATGTCTACTGGTGCGCGGCGGACATCGGCTGGGTCACCGGGCACTCGTACATCGTCTACGGGCCGCTGGCCAACGGGACGACCAGCATCATGTACGAGGGTGCGCCGGACTTTCCGGACAAAGATCGGCTCTGGTCGATCGTACAGAAGTACGGCGCCACCATCCTTTACACCGCGCCCACCGCCATTCGCGCTTTCATGAAATGGGGGGCGGAGTACCCGGAGCGCCGCGATCTCTCTTCGCTCCGCCTATTGGGCACCGTCGGCGAGCCGATCAATCCGGAAGCGTGGATGTGGTACTGGAAGTACATCGGCGGTGAACGCTGCCCCATCGTCGATACGTGGTGGCAGACGGAGACGGGGATGATCCTCATCACTCCGCTGCCGGGCATCACGCGGCTCAAGCCCGGGTCGGCAACCCGCCCGTTCCCTGGGGTCGTGGCCGACATCCTCGACGAGAGCGGTAACAGCGTATCGAGAGGGCAGGGTGGCTACCTGGTGCTGCGTCGACCCTGGCCTGCGCAGTTCCGGACGATATACGGTGATCCCGGTCGCTACGTCGAGCAGTATTACTCGCGCTTCGGGCACGGGATCTACCTGACCGGCGATGGCTCGAAGTTCGACGAGGACGGTTACTTCTGGTTGCTGGGTCGCATCGACGACGTGATGAACGTCGCCGGACACAGGCTGTCGACCTTCGAGATCGAGTCGTCGTTAGTGGACCACGATTCTGTGGCGGAATCCGCCGTCGTCTCTCGACCTCATCCTGATGTCGGCGAGGCGATCGTCGCCTTCGTAACGCTGAAGGCCGACCGGAACGGTGACGATGCGCTCATCGGTGAGTTGCGCGAACATGTGGCGGATAAGATCGGTAAGATCGCGCGGCCCCATGCCATCGTGCTGACCGACGACCTGCCGAAGACCCGCTCGGGCAAGATCATGCGGCGGCTGCTGCGCGACGTCGCGCACGGGCGCTCGCTCGGTGACGTCACCACCCTGGCGAACGCCGAGGTCGTGGATGAGATCCGCTCGCTCGCCGCTTCGCGGCCCGAGGAGGAGTGAGCTGGAGCTTCAGAGTCGATTCAGCGTAAACGGCGAGTCAGTTGATGGTCTCGGCGGTCAGACGCTCCAAGGCGCGCCGCGCGGTGTCCACTCGCGGCTGTAGCTCCGGGTCGGCGTTCTCCCAGAGTCGGATAAGCTGTTCGTAAGCTCGGGCCGCGCCGACAAGGTCGCCCGATTCCTCCAGCGCCTGCCCTAGGAGAAAGTAGCTGGGGGCGTAGTAGGCGAAATCCGCGAACCAGTAGCTGTTGCGCAAGCGGCGGATCCCCTCCGCGCGAGTCTCCTCTCGGCTGGCCTGGATCGCCGCCAGAGCGAAGCGCAGAGGCCCACTCACCTCCATGCTTCCGGAGGCGTACCCGGCTTCCTCCAAGCCCGAGCGCATTTGTTCGAGGCCAGCGACGGTGTCACCGTCGATGATGGTCGCCCAGCCTCGACCGGCTTCGATGAGCTGCGTGAGATCGTTCGTAGGGCCACGCTCTGCCGCGACAGCCCGGTCCGCATAACGGCGCGCCTCGGCGCTCCGGCCCCGGCTCAGCGCAAACAACATTCGTGCGAAGTGAGAGACTTGTTCGAGCTCGGGCGGGACTTCTGAATTGGCCATCGCTTCGAGGACCGGTCCGGCAAACGCGGAGTCGGCATACCCGGCCAAGATGGGTATCAGCCGCATGTAGGCCCAGCGGTCGTAGGGTGCAGCGGCCTGGACGGTGTCGAAGACCGTCTGCGCCTCGGCGAGATGTCCGAGGCTCGACAAGACGACGGCATACATACCGAGGGAAGAGGTTCGGCCGGGCCCCTGCATCGCGGACACAGCCTCGCCAAACACCTCGAGCATCGGCTCCGGTGAACGGCTGTCCGAGCGATACAGGCCCGTCAACACGAAGCCGTTCATGCGTTGTGCCCGAGGGTGAGCGGCCATCCGCACGCCGAGCGAGTCGGGTTCTTCCCACGTCGCGGCCACTAGCTTGAAGGGCTCCACGTACGAGGGCTCCACCACGCTATCCATGGCGGCCAGGTAGTGGTAATACCTGGCGCTATCGTCGTAGGCGAGGCTCAGCTCGAGGGGGTGGATGAAGGCCGGGGCGAGGGACGGGTCGAGCTCCAGCACCCGGTCGAAGGGGCCGAAGATCTGTTCTTTGTCGAGGGCCAGCAAGGGTAGTGCGTGGTAACGCACGTCGCCCAGCATGTACCAGCCCTCCGGGTCGTCGGGGTTCTCCTGCACGTAGCGCTGCATGGTGTCGTGGGCCGCCACGCTGGCGTCCTCGAACAGTGCGTGCGCTCTGACCAGGGTGCGCTCGCGGGCCGGCAACCGATCGGAATAGCGTTGCGCCAACTCGGCGTGCCGCCGGGCGGCGCCCGAACCAAACCCGCCGTGCTGGATGTTCCAGCCGTAGGTCAGCCCCAGGCGGTAATGGGCCAGGGCGAAAGTGGAGTCCTCGTTCACTGCCTCACTGAAGGCGACGAGCGCCGAGTCCCAGTTCGACTCGCGGTAATACTGCTGCCCCCGCAGGTAAGCACGTATCGCGTCGACGTTGTCCGTGGTGATGCCGGCCACTCGCAGGTTGGGCACTGGCTCCCGGGCGATCCAGATCTCCCGTAGCAGGCTGAGGGCGAGCTCATCCACGAGCGCGAGCACGCTGTCGGCCGGACCCTCGACCGTTGCCTGCGCCAGCTCGGTTCCGCGGACGGAGAAGAGCTGGGCCGTCAGCCGCACGTCGGGCCCGGCGGTGATCACGCTGCCCAGCAGGACCGAGCCGGCGTCGACGTCCCGGCCGACCGCTAATGCCCCGTCCAGGTCGAGGCTCCCGCCCACAGCCCGCTGCCGCCAACGGTGGAGCACGGTCCGCGAGTCCACGGTGCGGATGGCGCCGACCGCGTCGAGACTCGGTGAGACGAGATCGACGATGCCCTCGCTGAGGTATTCGACCGCCGGACCCGAAGTATTGAAGGGCAGAACCGCGATGACCTGCGCGTCCGGTTCCACGGCACCCAGGATGTTCGGTCGCAGCCACCAGAAGACGCCGCCGATCGCGACCAGGCCGATCGCGGCGGCGTACGCGAAGTGCCGCCGCCTGCGGCGCGCCGGCGTGCTGGCCTCACCGGGAGCGTCTTTACGGCGTCCGGCCGCGGACTGCTGGGCGGCCGGGACCCAGGCGCCGCCGACCACGGCCAAAAAGCCGACGGCCAGGATGATGCCGACCCAGCGAACCACAGCCGGGTTCGGGATAAAGATGTCGGCGACCTGGATGATCGCCCAGCTTCCGCCGAGGTAGACCGCGGCGGCCTGGAATGCCGGGTGCTGACGTAAGTGTCGCCAGCGTGCGGCAAAGCCCTCGTTTTCGCTCATCGCCCTCTCATAACGTTCGTGCCAAGCTACAAGTGTGGTGCGCCGTGGTCCTTAGGGTCAAGTGCGGCAAGGGAATTGCACAATACGAAACGGCATCGTGCGGGGTTTCGTACTTCTCAATAGGCGGTTGCCCGGCGTGCCGCCGGGGAAGATCTTAAGGTATAGGAAGCGCCGCCTGGACCATTACAAAGACTGAAGTGGGGAAGGTATAGCCGGTGCGGTTTTCGCAGGACCGGATTGAGCCAGGCCCCAGCCACTGGATCATCATAGATCCGCGACCGCCGGGGTACATCGCGCAGGCGATCGTTGACCGGTCGCCGGGCGCCATCGAACGCGAGTTGGAGCGGGACTGGAATCGCTGGCCGGGCGACCGTCCCGATCACATCCGCGATCTTTCTTTTGGCGTCCGCTTGATCTATGGCATCGACTTCGATGCGGAGACCGACGTACTGGAGGGCAAGCCGATCCGTCACCTGGCGGTCCACGGTTCGAACAGGCCCGCGACGCCGGCGACGGTAGGTGAGATCACGGCGTATTTCTGGGGCCGCCGTCCGGCGCAAATGAGAATCGCGACCTCCGGCCTCGCTCATGTCGTGGTCGGTATGGACTGGGAGCAACTCGATCCGAAACACTTGATGCGGTTACTGTAAGATGAACTGGACGACTGAAATTCTGGGCCTCCTGGGTTGGGGCAGAAAGTCGCTCTTCGAGCGCTGGACCGACCGCCTGCTCCGGGCCGTAGAGCTCGCCGCCGGCTCGCTCGAGGACGTGACCGAGCGTGCCGCGGGAGCGGCCGAAACCGCGCGTCCTCGTCTCCGTGAGGCGGGAGAGCGGGCCCGTGCCGGCGCAGTGGCGAGCCGCGACCGGATCTCGGATCGCGTCGAGAAGCTGACCCGCCGTGCCGCCGAGCTGCGTGCGCGTCGCGAACGTCGGCGCACTGAGCGCCGCGAGGTCCGCCGGCGCCAGCCTCGGCCGCGGGCGCCGATGCGGCTCGATCTCAGGCGACACGACCGGATCGTGTTGCGCGGGCGACGTCCGCTGGACCTGCGGCTGCCGGATGGTGGGAGGATCCGCTATCGTTACTACGAGCGGCCGTCTTTCGGCCAGCGCCTTCTCTTTCACCTAACGGGCCGTCGGGTTTGGCCGCCACGCTAAGCTGAACGCGCCGAACGGGGTGAAACAGAAACGCCCGCCGACCGTCGTCGGGATACCGGTCTCCGTCGTTCGGTGGGGACTGGTCGTCTTCGCGGGCGCCTCGGTGTTGGGCTTCCTGCTCGCCTTCCTCTTCTCCGGCCATTGGGCCGAAGATCTCGCCAGCCTGAAGAGCTTCAACCCGCTCTGGTTTCTTCCCGCCGCCGGCCTGACGCTGCTCGACTGGCTGGGATCCGGACTGCGGCTCAAGGCGCTGGTCGGACCTCACGACAACCGGCTGTCCTTTGCCAAATGCACGCGGATCGGCATTGCCGGGACCGCCATGGGCTACCTGACGCCGTCCTCGACCGGTAGCGGTCCGGCCACGATCTACGGTTTCATGCGTCAAGGTATGACGTTCGGTCGCGCCGCGGCGGTCAACGCCATGTCGTTCTTGTCGAACGTCGTATTCCTCTCTCTGGCCGGGCTCGTTGCCTGGACCCTGGGCGCTGGGGGGACGGTCGCTGATATCCGTCTGCCCGTCGCCAACCTGTCGGCCGCGGCGCTCTTCCGGTGGTCGGCCTGGCTGTTCGGGCTCGGTGTGGCGGTGATCGTCTTTCTCGCGCTGATGCCCGGGGTGGCCCGGAAAG
>JBDHAI010000193.1:0-5295 GCA_039588155.1 Gemmatimonadota bacterium
CATGTGGCGGTGGAGGTCTGGGACCATGCGCTGCCGGAAGAGCGGGAACTAGTGGATCGGCTGTTGGAGTTGGCGGACCGAGAGGGCGTGCCGGCGGTGGCTACCAACGACGTCCACTACGCCACACCGTCGGGCCGCATCGTTCACGACGTGCTCACCTGTTTGCGGCATCGGGTGACGCTGGACGAAGCGGGCACACGATTGCGTCCTAACGGTGAGTGGTACCTGAAGCCGCCTTCGGTCGTGTGGCGCCGTTGGCGCCAGCGGCCCGATGTCGTCCAGAACTCCCTCGCCTTCGCAACCGACATCTGTCGGTTTCGGCTCGCCGATCTCTCCCCAGCGATGCCGGGCTTCCAGGCGCCACCCGGTGTGACGACGCAAGAGTTACTGGAAAAGCTCGTCTGGAAGGGTGCGGTGGAGCGGTACGGCAACGTTTCGGGCCAGCGCCGCAACGGGGATCCGATTCGCGTTTCGTCCGGCGGCGGCAGGGTTTGGTCGGGCACGGCGGGCACCCCTCGCTTCATGTCGCGCGACTCCGGGCAAAGATCTCTGACGGGCCGGGGCGCTCCCAATGTCCGCTCTGGGGTCCCGGCCGTGCCCTCCCTATCACGCTCGGCCAATCGTTCCGAGGTCCCCGCCGAGTCGGACCGATCTCCGACCCAAGGGAATGGTGGGCCCGGCCTCACACAGCGCGTGCGGCGGCAGATCCGGCACGAGCTCAAGGTGATCGCACATCTCGATCTGGCCGGGTACTTCCTGACCGTCTGGGACATCGTTCGCTTCGCCCGGCGCCGAGGCATCCTGCTGCAGGGACGGGGTTCGGCGGCCAACTCGTGCGTCTGCTATTGCCTGGGGATCACGGCGGTAGATCCCATCAAATTCGAGCTGTTGTTCGAGCGTTTTCTCTCCGAGGAGCGCGGGGGCGCACCCGACATCGATATCGACATCGAGCACGAGCGCCGCGAGGAGGTACTGCAGTACGTCTACGAGAAATACGATCGCGAGCACGCGGGGATGGTCTGCGAGGCGATTACCTATCGCGGCCGCTCCGCCGTCCGTGATGCTGCGCGGGTTCTCGGTTTCTCCACCGATGTGGCCGACCTGCTGGCGGCGGAAGCGGAGCGGCACGAAGCGGCGGAGGCGGCGGAGGCATTGGAAAGCGGAGGGCTAGCCGCTTGCGGGCTCGATCCAGCGGACCGTCGCGTGCGGGCGCTGGTCCAAGTGGTGCGCGGACTCGATCAGCTACCGCGCCATCGTTCGATCCATGTGGGCGGTTTCGTGCTCACCGAAGGTGCCCTCTCCCGAGTCGTGCCCATCGAGCCGGCGGCGATGAAGGACCGCACCATCATCCAGTGGGACAAGGACGATCTCGAGTTCGCCGGCTTGATCAAGATCGACCTGCTGGGTCTGGGAATGCTCACCTGTCTGGCGAAGGCGATCCGCTACATCCGCGAGACGCGGGGCGAGAACATCGATCTGGCGCAACTGCCGGCGAACGATTCCGAGGTCTATAAGATGATCCAGGCGGCGGACACGGTGGGCGTCTTCCAGATCGAGAGCCGGGCGCAGATGAATTCGCTGCCGCGCCTGAAGCCGGAAAACTTTTACGACCTCGTCGTACAGGTGGCGCTCATTCGGCCGGGCCCCATTCAGGGCGACATGGTCCACCCGTATGTCAGGCGTCGGCGCGGCGAAGAGCCGGTGACGTATCTGCACCCGGACCTGGAGCCGATCCTCCATCGCACCCTGGGCGTGCCTCTGTTTCAGGAGCAGGGGATGAAGGTAGCAGTGGCGATGGCGGGGTTCACGCCGGGGCAAGCGGACATGCTGCGCCGCGCGATGGGGTTCAAGCGATCGCGTGAGGCGATGGCGGCGATCGAGCCGGCGCTGCGTGGAGGGATGAGCGAGCGTGGGGTGACGCCGGAGGTACAGGACTACATCGTCAAATATCTCACTGCCTTCGCAAACTACGGCTTCCCCGAGAGCCATTCGGCGTCGTTCGCGCTCCTCGTCTACGCGTCGGCGTATCTCAAGTGCTACTACGCACCGGAGTTCTTCTGCGCGCTCCTCAACTCGCAGCCGATGGGGTTCTATGCACCGGGCACGCTGGTCCACGATGCGCGCCGTCACGGGGTCGAGGTTCGACCCGTCGACCTCGCGCGCTCTGCATGGGATTGCACGCTCGAAGGGGTGCCGGAGGAACCACCTTGCTTCGCGTCGCGCGGGGAGGGGGTGCCGGGGGAGCCACCTCGCTTCATGTCGCGCGGCTCGTCCGCGGGAACGGCGGCTTCGCCGCCGCCGCGCTCCAAATGTCCGCTCGGCGGCTCCCCCGGCACCTCCTCGGGCAAGCGGACTGATGATTCGGAGGTTCCTCCGGCGCCTCATCGTTCGCGTACCGATGGGGATGGAAAGAATCTCGAGTGGGCAGCCAAGCGTGCTAGGGAGGACACAGGAACCCCGGAGCGGTTAGCTAAGCGCGATAGGGAGGGTGCGGCAGGGACCCCCGAGCGGACAGCCAAGCGTGATAGGGAGGGCGCGGCAGGGGCCCCCGAGCGGACATTTGGAGCGCCCCGGCCCGTCAGCGATCTTCGCCCGAAGTCGCGCGACATGAAGCGAGGGGTCCCTGCCGTGCCCGACCGAACCCGCGACATGAAGCGACAAGTCCCCGCGATGCGACCTCGGGCACTGCGTGTAGGCCTACGGTATGTCCGTGGCCTCGGCTCGAAGGCGGAGGAGAAACTCAAAGCGTCCTGGGAAGCGGGCGGCCCCTTCACATCGGTAGAGGATGTGGTAAGGCGGTCGGGGTTGGGGCTGCCCGCCCTCAAGGTCCTGGCCGAGGCCGGCGCCTTCGACACGCTGTGGGGCCCCGGTCGCCGTTCGGCGCTGTGGGAGGTGCTGGCGCAACTGGCTCAGAAGCCGCTGGCGAAGGTGGAGTCGAAGCGGCGACCGAAGTTGAAAGAGATGGAGAGAATCGAGCTGGTCGCCGCCGATTACATGACGACGGGGTTGTGCACGCACGGCCACCCGATGGAACATCTGCGGGCGGAGCTCCGTGAACGCGGTGTGCTCTCGGCGGAGGAGCTCGAGGGCGTGCGGAGCGGCCGACGTGTGCAGGTCGCCGGCGTGGTGATCTGCCGGCAGCGGCCGGGCACCGCGAAGGGCGTCTGCTTCATCACGCTGGAGGATGAGACCGGTTTTTCAAACTTCGTAGTCTATGCCGACCTGTTTCAGCGCTACCGCCGCACCATCGTCCGCTCACCCGTGCTGCTCATCGAGGGGATCGCTCAAAACGAGCAGGACGTGATCAACATACAAGCGCGACACATCCAGGCGCTCGAACCTCAAGCCGGCGCCGACGTCATCGAGAGTCACGACTTCCATTGAACACGAACGGGCGAGGGCTGTCGAGCCGGTGAGTCGGGCTGCTAGTATTCCTAGAGTCTCGTGAGCGGGAAACCGAGAAGCACATGAGCGGCAGGAGGTCAGTATGAAGAACCGCACTTTGCTGGCAGTCGCCGTGGTCGTGGGCGTCGCGCTCTGGGGCTGTCGCCCATCCGCGGAGGATCCTGCGGCCGCCATCGCCGCACTCTTCTCGGGCGAGGGCGCCGAGTGGATCGACTTGTCGTACACCTACGATGAGACGGCGATCTTCTGGCCGACCGCCCAACCGTTCGAGCTCGAGGTGGTCGCGGCCGGAATGACCGAGGGCGGCTACTACTACGCCTCCAACAACTTCTGCACCGCCGAGCACGGCGGCACACATCTGGATGCCCCGATCCACTTCTACGAGGGCCGCCACACGAGCGATCAGATACCGCTGGAGCGGCTGGTCGGTCCGACGGTAGTGTTGGATGTGAGCGGCGCAGCTGCCGCGGACCGAGACTATCAAGTTGGCGTCGCCGACCTGGAGGGTTGGGAGGCGGAGCACGGCCGCATCCCCGATGGCGCCATCCTGCTGCTGCACACCGGCTGGGGCGCCCGCTGGCCGGACAAGGACACTTACTTAGGAACGTCGGCGACCGGACCCGAGGCGGTGCCAGAGCTCCACTTTCCCGGCTTGCACCCCGATGCGGCGCGCTGGCTCGTCGAGAACCGCCGCATCGATGCATTGGGCATCGATACGCCCAGCATCGACTACGGGCAGTCGACGCTGTTCGAGAGCCATCGGATACTCTACGCCGAGAACATCCCGGCGTTCGAGAACGTGGCCTCGCTCGAGCGGCTGCCGGCGACAGGCGCATACGTCATCGCGCTGCCCATGAAGATCGGAGGCGGCAGCGGCGGGCCGCTCCGAATCGCCGGTGTGATTCCTCGCTAGCGGGTCGGTGCTTCTTCAGGTAGACGGTGGCCATGCCGCCGCGGCCGAGCTCGCCCTCTAACGTATAGCGCTCGGCGAGAGCGGACTGGAGGTCGTCCGGAATGGCGCTCATGGTTCGGTGGAAGCCCTCAGCTATCCCAGCTGATTACAAGATGCTCTCTGGTCAGTTGACGAACAACCGGGCGAGGCAAAGTTCGAGATCCGGCTGATTTCGCTGCGAAACCTTTGGCGACCGTCTGTGCTGGCCTCCCTCGCGGAGGCGGCTTATTTTCCATGCCGCCGTTCGAGTGCAGCTTCCAAAGGTATCGATAGGCTTGAGAGTTTGGCTGACCCGGTGAAGGCCATGCCGGGCAGGGGGCCCAAATGAGTTTTGACTCTGCTACACGACCCATTTCACGAACAGCCTGCTGGCTAGGCGGCATCCTGTTGGTTCTTCTCTGTTGGGCACCAACCTCTGTCGCGCAGGAGCGCGTGGGGCTGACCCAGAACGCTCTGGCCGGCTCGGATGTGTTTGGCTCGAAGAGGTGCGTCAAGTGTCACCCCGTCAATGGGCTCGGCGGTGCCACGGGTCCGGACCTCGGCCGCATCGCCAGGCGACGGTCGTTCTACGAACTGGCCACCGCTATGTGGAACCACCTGCCGCAGATGGGCGAGCAGATGAGGGCGTTGGACATCGAGCGGCCGGGCATGAACGAGCGGGAGGCGGGAGATCTCATCGCCTTTCTGTTTACGCTCGACTACTTCGATCCACCCGGGGATGTGGAAGTAGGCAAGCGACTGTTCCAGGAGAAGAAGTGCGTCGCCTGTCACCAGGTTGGGGTCTACGGGGGCGTTGTAGGGCCGAGTCTCGATCACCTGGGCCAGTACGGATCTCCGATCCTCGTCGCCGCCGCAATGTGGAATCACGGACCCGCCATGGAAGCGTTGATGCAGGGTAAGGGTATCCAACGCCCGAGGTTCCAGGGTTCGGAGTTGAT
>JBDHAI010000194.1:0-5270 GCA_039588155.1 Gemmatimonadota bacterium
GAACTCGTTCCACTCCGTCGGCACCTCATCGTCGGGGAAAATGGCATCTACCGGACACTCGGGAACGCAGGCACCGCAGTCGATGCATTCTTCCGGATGTATGTAGTACTGATCTGGGCCTTCGTATATGCAGTCGACCGGGCACACGTCGACGCACGCGGCGTCTTTAACGTCGATGCACGGCTGTGCGATGATGTAAGTCACGTCTCTACATGCCTCCTCTAGAATACCGCTAAGCGCGGGGTCGTACCCCTCATATCCTGACCGCTCGCATTATAGGAATCGCGCCCAGTTAGAGCAAGGCTCTGACAATTGACGTGCAGATGCCTGCAACTCTACGTTCCGACTCGAGTTAGCTGCCAGGCACACGTCCACCTCGACCGCGAAGGAACGCTACGGCATGGACGCGATCCTCAAGACCCTAACGCCCCTGCTCGTCGTCATTGCCTTGGCTGCCACGTTCCGCAGCCAGGCCATCGAGCGCTCTCGCTCGCCACAATCGCCCAGTTCTTCCTATGCCATTCTCGCACGCGACCCCATCACCGGCGAGTACGGGGTCGCGGCGGCGAGCCATGCACCCTTGATCGGGATCAACCTCGAATTCATCGACCCCGACGTCGGCGGAGTCGTCGTCCTCGGTGGGCCACACCTCGAGCTCAACGCCACAGTTTTGTCCGTGCTCGCTGAGGGCATGCCTACCGGCACCGCGGTCGCCGTCGGGCTCGTTGCAGACTCGGACAAAGAGCACCGCCAGGTGCTGGCGGTCGGGCCGAATGGAGCGGCGGCGTTCACTGGGAAGAAGTTACGGAAGCACGCGCGCGACAAAGTCGGAGATTATTTCGTGGCTGCAGGTCATCGGCTGGCCGACGACGATGTTGTTGATGCCATGGCGGCCGCGTTCAGCAGCTATGACGGTAACCTCACGAACGCCCTGCTCCACGCACTCCAGGCGGGCAAGGCTGCAGGCGGCGAGGAGGACGGAGAGCATTCGGCAGCACTGTTGGTCGTAGGACCAGGTGCGCGCTTCGCGACCCGGGAGCGTCTTGTTGACCTCCGAATCGACTTCGTTCCCGAGGACGCCGTGGGTGCGCTCGTCGACCTCCGCGCCCGAGTCGACTCCGTCTACGAGGTCGTCAGGTAGCGGCCGCTGCTTCGACCGCCGCCTTCAGCTTGTCGAAGTCCGGAAGATTGTTCGCATCCTCCGATACCCAGCGATAGCGGACGATGCCGTCCTTGTCGATGACGAAGGCTGCCCGTTTCGCCACGCCCTTCAGGCCCATCAGGTCGCTATATATCGCACCATACGCCGTAGCCGTCTCCTTATTGAAATCGCTCAACAAGGGAAACGGCAGCTTTAGCTGGTCGGCCCATACCTTCAGCGTGAACTGACTGTCGACACTGGCGGCGAGAACCTCGGCACCCAGCTTGGTGTAGGACTCGTAGTTGTCTCGCATGATGCTGAGCTCGTTGGTGCACACGGGCGTGAAAGCCAGGGGAACGAAGAGCAAGATCGTCGGCCCCTTGCCCCGATAGTGCTCCAACGAGATCTCCTCGCCGGTTGAGGCATGCAGCGCGAATCGAGGCGCCGGTTGGCCGACTTCAACAGACATGAGAACCTCCGTCGTCTCTATAGCGTTTCAAGCTCGGTAGGCCTAATCTGGAGCTACTAGTTGAACACGAGGCCTACGATGGCGCAAGCGCCGCGCCCGATTTGGACGCGGGCCTGAACTTTATTAGCTTTTAGGCTTCCGTAGTTGCTGGGTCGTGGACTCACGGCCGGGCGCCAGCAATGAGCGCCCGGCGGTTCTTTCATAAGGTTCATATGCGCGAACTGAAGGTTCTGCAGCCGGACGAGCTGCCCTTGGAGTATGCAGCCCTGCGACGGCAGCGGGAGGACATGCAGCCGCTGTTGCAGGACCGGGTACCCGAGAACGCCGGACCCGCCGGACGCAAGCCGGCGTGGCTGAAGGCGCGCGCTCCCGGCACGGGCGAGTACACGAACCTGAAGCGCTTGATGCGGGCCAAGACGCTTCACACCGTGTGCGAAGAGGCCCACTGCCCGAACATGGGTGAGTGCTGGCGTCACGGAACAGCGACGTTCATGATCCTCGGCCACATCTGCACCCGTTCGTGCTCCTATTGCGCGGTGACCACCGGATTGCCGACTGGCCTGGACGCTGCCGAGCCGCTCAGGGTCGCTGAAGCCGTACGGGCGATGGGTTTGCGGCACGCGGTCATCACGTCGGTCAACCGAGACGATCTGCCGGATGGCGGCGCGGGTATTTTCGCCGAGACCATCCACCAGATCCGCGAGTTGGCGCCCGATTGTTCAGTAGAGGTGCTCACGCCCGACTTTAAGGGAGATCTCGAGGCCGTTGCCGTGGTCGTACGGGCCCGCCCTGAGGTCTTCAGTCACAATCTCGAAACGGTGGGCCGGCTCTACCGCTTCATCAGGCCGGGCGGCCGTTACGAGCGGGCCTTGGAAGTGCTCAGTCATTCCAAAGCTCTCGACCCTACGGTGCTGACCAAGTCAGGAGTCATCTGCGGGATGGGGGAGACCCGCGACGAGCTGGTCGAAGCGATGAGCGACTTGGCGACCGTCGGCGTCGAAATACTCACACTCGGCCAGTACCTGCGGCCGTCGGCTAGACACCTGCCTATCGATCGCTATTACACGCCGGAGGAATTCTCCGCTCTGAAGAGGATCGGCGAGGACGAGCTGGGCTTCAAGCACGTCGAGGCGGGCCCGCTGGTCCGGAGCTCCTACCACGCCCGTGAGCAGGTGGAGGCGATTGGCGGCGGCTCCTATTCTGAGCGGGAGCAACACCTGGCCCGTCGCTAGAAGGTCAGAGCGCGGGGAACCCAGCGAGACGTAACGGAAGTACAAGTGGGTTTGCTGCACGCGGCCCTGATGGCAGTGTCACCCGCCGAAGTCGAGAACGGAGGTTCGCTGAGTGGCGACCAGGACAACAGAATCGAACGATCTCGTCGGCCTCGATCGCGAAACCATGATCGAGATGCTGCGCTGGATGATCCTCGCGCGCAGGTACGAGCAGAAGACCGCCGAGATGTATCAGGTCGGAGAGATCGGCGGCTTTTGCCACCTCTACATTGGGCAAGAGGCCGTGGCCGTCGGCGCGATAACGCCGCTGCGACCGGACGATTACGTGATCACCGCTTACCGGGATCACGTGCACGGCCTCGTCTGCGGGATGGATCCTAAGGCGATCATGGCCGAGCTGTTCGGGCGAGTGGACGGTTGCTCGAAGGGCAAAGGTGGCTCGATGCACCTGTTCGATGCCGGCATCAACTTCATGGGTGGCCACGCCATAGTCGGTGGACACTTACCCGTGGCAGTCGGTATCGCTTACGCCATTCGCTACCGTAACAGCGATGCTGTGTGTGTGTGTTTCCTCGGCGACTCCGTGGCCAATATCGGTGCCTTCAACGAAGCGCTAAATATGGCCGCCCTCTTTCAACTGCCTGTCGTCTTCATCATAGAGAACAACCGCTACGGAATGGGCACGGCGGTTCACCGCGCTGCCGCCATCGAGAACCTGGCCGATCGCGCCTGCGCTTATGAAGGCATGCAGGGCTGGACGATCGATGGCATGGACGTGCTCGAGGTGCGTAGGACGGTCGAAGCCGCCGTAGAGCGGGCGCGCGAGCACAAGTTGCCCACCCTCATCGAGGCGGCCACCTACCGCTTCGTCGGGCACTCGATGTCGGATCCCAACTACGGGCACTACCGCACGAAGGAAGAAGTCCACCAGTTCAAGTCACACGACGACCCGATCAAGCAGTTCATCGAGACGTTGAAGAAGAACTCGGTCATCACCGATGACAACCTCGACGAGATCGAGCAGCACGCCAAGGCGATTGTCGAAGAGGCCGTCGAGTTCGCGACGCAGAGCCCGGTGCCAGGAGCAGACGCCCTTTATACGAACATTTACTCCGGAGACTACCCTAGCGCGAAGCGGAGAGATCCATGGCGGTAATAACGTACCGCGAGGCCCTCAATCAGGCGCTCCGTGAAGAGATGCAACGCGATCCCGACATCTTCTTGATGGGCGAAGAGGTCGGAGCCTACCAAGGGGCCTATAAGGTCAGTCGCGGTCTGCTGGAAGAATTCGGCGAGTGGCGTGTCCGCGACATGCCGATCGCGGAGCTCGGTTTCACCGGCCTCGGCGTTGGTGCGGCGATGGTCGGTCTGCGCCCGATCGTCGAATACATGACTTGGAGCTTCGCCTTGCTGGCCATCGACGGTATCGTGAATGCCGCCGCCAAGATTCGTTACATGTCGGGCGGCCAATTCAAGATCCCGGTCACTTTTCGCGGACCGAGCGGTGCCGCGAACCAATTGGCCGCGACGCATTCCCAAGCACTCGACTCCTGGTTCGCGCACGTGCCTGGATTGAAGGTTGTAGCGCCCGCCACAGCTCGCGACGCGAAGGGTCTGCTGAAGTCCGCTATCCGCGACGACAATCCTGTCGTCTTTCTTGAAGGCGAGCTGCTGTACGGTACGAAGGACGAAGTTCCCGAGAATGATGATCTTCTCATCCCGCTCGGGCAGTCCGAGGTCAAGCGGCCGGGCAAAGACGTTACGCTCGTCGCCCACTCCCGGCCGTTGCATGCCGCTCTAACGGCAGCGGAAACACTCGAGGCCGAAGACGGCATTTCGGTCGAGGTCATCGACCCGCGCACGCTTCGACCCATGGACATCGACACCATACTCGAGTCGGTGCGCAAGACCAACCGCGCCGTGATCGTCGAAGAGGGATGGCCGGTTTGCGGCATCGGGGCTCAGATCGTCGATGACATTCAACGTGAGGCTTTCGACTATCTCGACGCACCCGTCGTGCGCGTCACCGGCGCCGATGCCCCGCACCCGTATGCCTATGACCTGGAACAAAGGGCTTTTCCCCAAACAGATTTTATCGTGCAGGCCGCCCGCCAGGTCTGCTACCGGGAGTAGCACATGGCCACCCGCATAGTCATGTCGAAGCTGTCGCCCACTATGGAGGAGGGACGCGTCCTTCAGTGGGTGAAGCACGAAGGTGAGCCCGTCGACTCGGGCGACGTGATCGTCGAGGTTGAAACCGACAAGGCCACCATGGAAGTCGAAGCCATGGGCTCCGGCCTCTTGCGTAAGGTCCTGGTCGCCGAGGGCATGACCGTCCCCACGGGGACCGTGCTCGGGGTGATCGCCGCCGAAGACGAGGACATCTCGGCTCTGCTCGACGAAGCCAGAGCCGCCGCGCCGGCGGCCA
>JBDHAI010000195.1:0-7560 GCA_039588155.1 Gemmatimonadota bacterium
CTGGTCGATCTCCTTAGACTTCGCCCCGCCTGCCTGTCAGCTTGCGTTTCGCCAGTATGGACCTTTAACGCAGGAACGGGCCCCTAAACCCGAATCCAAAATCCTCTAAAAACCCTGCCAACGCTGGTATTGTTAGCGCCGGCTGAATATTTCCCACATGTGGCGGCTGAAAATGTCCCACTCTCGTTCTTGAGCCTCCGGCTGCTGACGCGCTGAGCAGTCGGTCGGCCGATCTTCCAGTTTGGTGTCTCCACTCTGACGGCGGAGGCACCAGTGATCGGATGGGAGCGACGCGTGCTGCTCAAACACTACCTCGAGCAAGGCTTCTCGAGAGCTCGATCGCGATCTGGACGCCGAGGCGGTCCGCTACAAGCCTCGACCCCCCGTCCCTCATAAGCTCGATCTCTATAAGCCCATCATCCGCACGCGCCTCGAAGAGTATCCCGCATTGAGCGCCGTGCGGCTCTTCGAAGAAGTGAGGGTGGCGGGCTACACCGGCGGCTACACGCGGGTGAAGGACTATGTGCGTGAAATCCGTCCCCGGCCACCCAGGGAGCCGCTCATCCGCTTCGAGACTCCGCCGGGTCGACAGGCGCAGGTGGACTTCGCTCATTTCCGTCTGCCCTGGGGTCGCCGCTACGCCCTGCTGGTGGTCCTCAGCTACTCGCGTCTTCTGTGGGTGCGTTTCTACCCGCGCCAGGATATGCCGACACTCTTCGAGGGCCTCGAGGCCGCATTCCGTTTCTTCGGGGGCGTTCCCCAGGAGATCCTGTTCGACCAGATGCGCTCGGTCGTCCTCCGGGATCTGCGCGGCGAAGACGGTCGCCTGATCGAGAATGCTGAGTTCCTTCGCTTCGCTCACCACTGGGACTTCCGACCCCGGGTCTGCCGGCCCTATCGAGCGAAGACCAAAGGCAAAGTCGAGCGGCCGATCCGCTACGTGCGCCAGAGCTTCGTCTACGGGCGGAGCTTCGCCGGCGATGCCGATCTCAATGCCCGGGCCGAGCGCTGGCTGGCCCGCGTCGCCAATGTCCGGGTTCACCGAACGACCGGTGAGCGACCGATCGATCGCTTGGAGCGGCTCGAGAGGATGAAGCTCGCTCCACTCGCACTGCGGCCTTACCGCTCGCTGGTGCTACCGCTGAAGTCACACCAGAGGCCTTCGCGCTCTTTTGACGTCTCATTCCCGCGGATCGAAGTCGAGCGTCGTCCGCTCGTGACCTACGCACAGGTGGCCGGAGGTGCCCGATGAAGACCTCCAAAGCCTCGCGCCGCGAGCGGATCCGGACCATACTCGCGGATCTCAAGATGCCGGGCGCCCTCGAGTCCCTTGATGCGATCCTGGCCGGCGTCGATAGCGGCGAGCTCACTCCCGGCGAAGCGATCGAGAATCTGCTCGGTGCCCAGATCACGCTCAGAAACAATCGGCGTCTGCAGGCCGCCATGCGCTCCTCGCGCCTGCCCGCGGTGAAGACGCTCGCTGACTTCGACTTCAGCTTCCAGCCCTCGATCAAGCGCGAGCAGATCGAGAGCCTCCACGAGCTCGGCTTCATCGAGCGCAGAGAGAACGTCGTCTTCCTCGGCCCGCCCGGCGTGGGCAAGAGCCACCTCGCCATCAGCCTGGCCATCACTGCGGCCCAGAGCGGCCGCCGGGTCTACTTCGGCACCCTCGCCGACCTCATCGCCTCCCTCGAGGAGGCGAAGGCCGCGGGACGTTTCGCTCAGCGACTGAAAGTCCTGACGCACCCCTCGCTCCTGATCGTCGACGAGATCGGTTACCTGCCGATCACCCAGACCGGCGCTATGGTCTTCTTCCAGCTCATGAGCCGTCGCTACGAGCGCGCTTCCACCGTGCTGACCTCGAACAAAAGCTTCGTGGAGTGGGGCGAGATCTTCGGCGACGAAGTCATGGCCGTCGCGCTGATCGACCGGCTTCTCCATCACTGTCACATCGTCAACATCCGGGGGAACAGCTACCGCATGCGCCAGCACACCGAGCTGTGGCAGGCGCTTCAAACCCCGGCCTCGGAGGAAGACCACCCAACACCGAAAAGAGCAAGAAACCGAAAGGAGGCCGTGACGTCATGAGGCTCGTCACCCCCTGAAGTGGGACATTTTCATCCGCCGAAATCGGGACATTTTCAGTCGCCGTTGACAAGAAGGACTTTTCGCCGCGGCGATCGATCCATGGGTTCCGGTGGGGCTACTTCCGCGGGGAGACTGCGAAGCTCTCTGGGATCGGGTTATCCCGCTAATGAAACAGAATGCCGCTCGATCAAGCCCGATCGTGACGCTCGATCGTGCTTTGCGCCGCGGAGGGCGAACGCTATTGCGTATATCGGCGCACGAACCATTCGTGCTTTTGGCTGCACCACACCGATCACAACGGTCCGTCAGGGCCAGTCAAAGCGTACGACTTACTTCTGCCCGAGCTGTCAGAAACCGCCGCCGCGTTAGGTCCTCCAGAACGGTTGAGCTCACCGTCCTCCTCCATGGCCGCGGCGAGGCCCCGCAACATCCCGGCGAAAACGATGACGTGCAACGGATACAGGAAGTACCAGTAGGCCAGGCCGAATATGCCCACGGGATCGAAGATGGCGGTCTGGCGAACGGCCGAACCGCTGGATGTTCGTTGTACCTCGAACTGCAGCCAGGCACGGCCCGGCAACGTCATCTCAGCTTGAAGCCGCAACAGCTCGTTCGGCTTGAAATCTTCGACGCGCCAGAAATCGACGGTGTCGCCAGGCACCAGACTCTCCGGATCCCGCCGTCCCCGGCGCGAACCGACGCCCCCTGCCAGCAGGTCCAGGAAGCCTCGCAGCCGCCACAACCAGTCGGCGAAGTACCAACCTACTTCGCCACCGATCCTGCGGACTGGCCGGAATGCCTGCTCTGGCTCGTACGGCACATTCAGCGAGCGTGAGTCAACGATGCGCGAGCCGAATTTCGCACCGCCCCAGCGATTCATGTCGCCCGATGAGAGCGCGTCCGACCAACGCGTCTCCGCGAATTGCTTGTCCTCGTTAACCAGGGCCCGCTGGATCGCCTCTGTTATACCGCGTGGACGAATCCCGAACACCTCGAGAGCCGCCTCGTCATCGACCACCGTGGCATTCCGCACGCTATCGATAAGTTTGCGACCGACACGCGCGTACACCGGGGTGACCAGGCCCAACCAGAGGCTGGATAAGTGCGGTGTCAGCACCGGGACCCGGATCATCAGCCGGCGCAGGCCTCGCTGCCTCGCATATTCTTTCATTATTTCCAGGTAAGAAACGCGGTCTGCTCCACCGATCTCGTAAACTTCACTCCCCTGAAGATCGACATGGACCGCGGCGACCAAGTAGTCGACGAGATCCTCGATCGCTAAGGGTTGCGCGCGCTTGCCAACCCACCGGGGTATGATCATCACGGGCAGCTTCTCGACAAGCGCTCTGATCATCTCGAACGAGAGGCTGCCCGAGCCGATAACTATCGACGCTCGGAACTCTATCGTGGGAATGCCTGAATCCCGCAGGATCCCACCGACTTCCTGACGGCTTCGTAGGTGGCGCGAAAGACCGGGTTCCCGGCCGAGGCCACCTAGATAGATGATTCGATCTGCACCGGCTTGCTGCGCGGCGCGCGCGAAATTCTCCGCCGCCAAACGATCTTGCTCTTCAAAATCCCCGTTCGCTGCCATCGAGTGGATCAAGTAGACCGCCACGTTCACGCCATCCATCGCCGCGCTCAACGATCCGTAATTCAAAACGTCGCCCTTTACGACGTCGGTCGCCGCTCCGACGCGCGCCCGAAGATACTCCGGCCGCCGGGCCAAACAGCGGACGGCCTCACCACGCATCTCTAACACCCGGAGCAGTCGGCCGCCCACATAGCCCGTCGCCCCGGTCAAGAGAATCAGTGGGCGCCTTTCGCGATTCCCCGTCGGGTCCATATCCTGTCTCTCACTCGGCATGAGTCACCTGAAAACGGTACAAGGCACAACCCGAACTCGAACGAGTCATGTCGACTCCACTTCCAATTCTGTCCATTAGCTGTCCAAATGTATTGAACAATGATATAGCTTGTCAAGGTTCTGTCCACTTATTTAGCGCTGCGGCCTGTCCCGCCGCCCCAGCTGTCTTGCCGCGAGGGGCGACAGGCTTTCTAATCATCACCGAACGGATCTGGCCAAACATTGCCCTAGCGAGGTGGGCCTGACCTGCGGACGCCAGGTGTCAAACAGATGAGCGACGTCGTAAAGCCAGTTGTTGTGCTGAGCCGCTGCCTCGAGCTCGAACCGGTTCGTTACAACGGACAGGTCATCCCCTATGAATTCGTGCGCGATCTGGAGCCATGGGTGACCTTCGTGCCGGTGTGCCCGGAACTGGAGATCGGCCTGGGCGTTCCGCGCGACCCGATAAGGATCGTCGCCGTCGACGGCGAGGCGCGGTTGGTCCAGCCAACGACGGATTGCGACTTGACGACGGCAATGATCGATTTTTCAGATCGTTTTTTGTCGGGGTTGGGGGAGGTAGACGGCTTTATTCTCAAGAACCGATCGCCTTCTTGCGGAATCAGCGATGTGAAGATCTATCAAGGCTTCGAGAAATCCGCCTCGACGACAAGAGGACCGGGATTCTTCGGTGGTCGGGTCGTCGAACTCTTTCCGGGACTGGCGATCGAAGACGAAGGTCGGCTGCGGAATTACAGGATACGTGAACACTTCTTGACCAAGCTGTTTTGCCTGGCGCGCTTCAGAAAGCTAAAGCAGTCCCGCTCGATGATGGAGCTAGTTCGTTTCCAATCGGTGAACAAGCTGTTGCTGATGGCATACAATCAGAAACAGCTACGGATACTGGGCCGGACTGTGGCCAACGCGGAGAGGGCTTCGATCGATGAGGTGACAGGCAAGTATGAGGAGCACTTGCACCTAGCACTGGCGCGGGCGCCACGCTACACATCTGTCATCAACGTCCTGCAGCATGCATCGGGATACTTTTCGAACGAGCTCAACCGCAGCGAGAAGGACTTTTTTCGCTCGTGGTTGGATAAGTACAGGCAAGAGCGCGTACCGATTAGCGCGGTGACCTCAATCCTCAGGGCGTGGGTTGTACGCTTCCAGCAAGAGTATCTGCTACCTCAGACTTTTTTCGATCCATTTCCAGAGGAGCTGATGAGCGTGAGCGACTCTGGCAAGGGCCGCGATATTTAAGTTTCGCTTTTGCCAACGACTCTACTCAGTCAATTCCGCCAAGGCGGAGCGGAAATCGCTAAGGCTCGCTACATGGGTTGCACCCATGTCCTCCAAGGTCTCACTCATATCACGAGCGCCGGCGCCGCCGATGAAGACCGGGATGTCCGCCGGGAGATGTCGGCGTAACTTCCGCACTTCCTCTTCCACTTCTCTTACAGACGTCTGATAAACGATGCTCACAGCCGCCGCGAAAAGCGCGCCGAACTCATGTAGCTGATGACTCGGCGTCGCAACCACCAGCTTCGGGGCGCCACCGGCCGGCTCGGCCGAGTCGATGATCTTGCCCAAGACTCGCATGACGATCGTCGATGCCAGATGTTCGTGTGCCGGCCGCAGCGAGCCATGTTCCCAGCCCTCGCCCAGCTTGACCATCAGCGGCGCCAAAACGTGCTCGATCAGAGTCGATGCACCCAGCGTAACCAGGGCACGATTCAATACCGCCTCGAGCTCACGTCCAGCGAGCCGGCCAGCGGCGGCCACGGCCGCGTTGAGGAGCTCGACCGCCATCGCCTCGCCGGGCGCCGGCTCAATCTCCGTGACCGCCTCCTCACGCTCATCCTCCTGCACCAAGTCGACAAGCTGGCGGCGGCTCAAGCGCGCGATCTGGCTGATGCGACGTCCGGCTGCGCTGGCGCGTCTTAGCAGCCGTAGACGCTCGATATCATCGTCGGAATAGAGCCGCCGGCCGCCCTCCGACCGGCCGGGCTCCACGACCCCGTAGCGCTTCTCCCAGGCTCTCAACACATCTGCGGTGAGGCCTGTACGTCGCGCGACGACCTGAATCGGGTGTCGTTTGCGACCGCTATCTGATTCGTTTGTAGGCATCTGTCTAGGACACGGTAGTGACATTGTCCCGCAGCAGTCAAGTGTCAGTCGGGACATCTGTTTGACATCGGCCGCGACGTTAGTGAGCAGGCCGCGACTCATGCCGGGCGTCAGTGGCCACGGCGTGTTATAGTTTGTGACTCGAAACATGCTTACTCTCGGTATGGCACTTGGCTTCGTGGTCGGTCTCTCCCTCGGCCTCTTGGGGGGAGGTGGCTCGATACTCACCGTACCGATCTTCGTTTACATCGTCGGGTTTGACGCCAAAGCGGCCATAGCCATGAGCCTGGCCGTCGTCGGGGCGACTAGCCTGGCCGGGGCAATCGGCCACTGGCGAATCGGCAATGTCCACGTGCGAGTCGCCTTCGTGTTCGGAACAGTGGCCATGTTGGGCACGTTCGCCGGGGCTCGACTGGCTGTTTTCTTCAGCGGTGCTGCGCAACTGGTTCTGTTCGCGGTGGTCATGATCAGCGCCGCCTTCTTCATGCTTCGCGGCAGCGTGCCGGGTCTGGGAAAAGGTGTTGTGGCGCCCCACAGCCGTGACGATCCACGCCTGCTCGTGGGTCTGCTGGCACTAGAGGGAATTGCGGTCGGTATTCTGACCGGTCTGGTCGGGGTCGGCGGTGGTTTCCTCATCGTCCCGGCTTTGGTGCTGCTCGCTGGAATTTCAATGAAGCAAGCTGTTGGGACCTCACTCCTCATCATCGCATTGAAGTCGACGGCCGGTTTCCTCGGCTACCTCGGCCAGGTTCAGATACACTGGACCTTTATGGGATTCTTCACCCTTGTGGCCATGACGGGTATCGTGACGGGAACCTACCTCGTTCGCTTCGTCCCGCAGCGCGCGCTGCGTCAGGTTTTTGCGATCTTCTTGCTGGTTGTCGGAGCGGCGATTCTCTTCCAGAATCGAGCTGTCTTTGTTGCCAATCGCGAAGCGCCCGAGACCTCGTCGACCGCCAGCCGCGTATTTGACCCGTTCGGCTCGCGTGTTGGTCGGGGCCTCGCAGAACCAGGATCTCCGCAGCTGGATCGAGGCGTTCTGGATTCGCCAAAGGCGGTTGGCTAAAATGTCGAAGCTTCGGCCCCGATCGCTCGACAGGCGCCCCGTTTCACCCTGAGGGTCGCCCAACCGGAACATCTGGAGGGACACGCAATGGGGATCGGTCGGGAGATCCTGCTCAAAGGCTCACATAGCCAATGGCTAGCTGCCCAACTCACTCGCCGGCGCTTCACGCGGAAGGCGGTTCAGCGTTTCATGCCGGGCGAGCGGCTGGAAGACGCCTTGATCGCGGTGGAAGAACTCAGCGGCAAGAACATCTCGACGATCCTCACGTTGCTGGGTGAAAACGTCACACGGTCCGAAGAGGCCGATACTGTCAAGCACGACTACCTCGATGTACTGCAAAAGGTAAGCGAGCGTGACCTGAACGCGGACATATCTATCAAACCCACTCAGATCGGCATCGACCTCGACATCGACACGACTCACGAAAGAATCC
>JBDHAI010000196.1:0-5234 GCA_039588155.1 Gemmatimonadota bacterium
GAGACCCGCTGCCACTGCCGGCCAGACGATCCGGAATGGCACATCCAAAGGCAGAAAATCCTGAAGCACGCCCGGCATGACCGCCTGCACGATGAGGCCGAGCGCGACGCCGAACACGGCCCCCGTGAACCCCATCGCGCAGGCCTGTAGGAGATAGATCGCGAAGGTCTGCCTCTGGCGTGCGCCTAGGCAGCGCAGCACGGCCGCGGTGTCGAGCTTCTCGCTGACGAAGACGTGCACACCGCTCGCCACGCCGACCCCGCCCAGCAGCAGCGCCACGAGGCCGACGAGGGCGAGGAAGCTGCTCATGCGGTCGAGGCCGGACGTGAGGTTCTCCTCGTATTCGTCGACCGTCGTGTACCAGACGCGGTTCGCTTCGAAGAGCGAATCCTGCGCCTCCATGACCTCATCCAGCGATTCGTGATCGTCGACCCTGAGATATGCTTGATGGAACGATATGCTGCCGAAGCGGAGCAGCCCCGTCTCGTCTACGTAGCGCGCCGGGATGTAGACGCGCGGCCCGAACAGCGAGCGCAGGCTGATGTCGCCGGGGATCTTGGTGACGGTGCCGGAGATGACGAAGCGTGCCTGCCCGATGGCCAGCGTGTCACCGACTTGGGCGTCGAGCTGCACGAGGAGTGCCGGATCGACCAACGCCTGCCGTGAGGTCCGAAAAGCTTGCCACAGTCCCGGCGGCTCGGTCGTGAGCTCGCCGTAGTAAGGGTAGCCGCCGGAAGGGGCCTGGACCTCCACCAGACGCGTCAGGCCGGACCGGGTGGCGAGCGCCATCGAGGAGAAGGAAAGAACACGGGACACATCGGCGCTATCGGTGACGAGCGAGTCGACGAACGCCTCGACGTCCTCTGTGAATCCCCAGCGGCTGCCGAGCTGTAAGTCGGCACCCATAAGGTTGCGTGCTTGGCCGCTGACTGCCGATGTGACGTTGGCTTTGAACGCGTTAATCGCCACCAGCGCGCCCACGCCGAGCGTAATCGCGACGACATAGATGACGAGTCGACGTCGAGTGGAGCGTGCCTCGCGACGTGCCATGGCCAGCGTGAAGCGGAAGCTCATTGTCCCGTCGACTCTTCGTCGCTGACGATGCGGCCGCCGGCTAGCCTGACGATTCGGTGCGCTTGCGCCGCGAGCTCGGTGTCGTGCGTGACGAGGACGAGTGTGGTGCCCTCCTCCTTGTTGAGACGGACCATCAGGTCGATCACGGTGCGGCCGGTGTCCGCGTCGAGATTACCCGTGGGCTCGTCGGCCATGAGAATTTTCGGCTGGTTGGCGAAAGCGCGGGCGAGCCCGACCCGTTGCTGTTCGCCTCCGGACAGTTGGGCTGGGTAGTGATGCTCGCGGTCGCCGAGCCCGACACGGGTCAACAGATCGCGAGCGCGTTCATCGGCGCCGGTTGCAGTCCTCGCTTCGCCACTCTGCAGCTCTATGGGGACCAGAACATTCTCGAGGGCCGTCAGTGTGGGGATCAACTGGAAACTCTGGAAGACGAAGCCTAACTTTGCCGCTCGCAGAGAGGCGCGCTCGTCCTCGGACAGCTCGTTCAGGTTCTGGCCGTCCAGGGTCACGTGCCCGGCCGTCGGCGTATCGAGCCCGGCCAGCAGGCCCAGGAGTGTGGTCTTGCCGGAGCCCGACGGCCCAACGATAGCGATGGCGCTGCGAGCCTCGATTTCGAGATCGATGTCTTTCAGGACCGTGAGCGGCCGGCCGCCGCTCATGTAGGTCTGTTCCAGAGACTTGGCGATGATCATCATGGCTCGAAAGATACTCTTCTGCGGGCTGGTCGCACTGGCAGCCGCTTGCGGTCGTGATGAGCAGCAAACCGTTGTACGCTCGACCCGGTCAGAGGTTTCAGCCGACGATACGGCCCAGTCGGTGGTTCTGTTTCTGGGCACCAGCCTTACCGCGGGCATGGGCCTCCCCGCGGAGCAGGCCTATCCGGCGCGCATTCAGGCCAAGATCGACTCCGCGGGCTTGGACCTCCGAGTCGTCAACGCCGGCGTCAACGGCGAGACGTCGGCCGGGGGGCTCAGGAGGGTCGACTGGCTGTTACGGCAGCCGCTGGCGGTGCTGGTCCTCGAGCTGGGTGCCAACGACATGCTGCGCGGCCAGGATATCCCGGCCATGCGTGCCAACCTTCAGGAAATCATCGACCGCACTCGGCTCGCGCACCCGGAGGCACGAATCGTCATAGCCGGTATGCAGGCCGCCCCCAATCTGGGCGAGCCTTATGCCGGCGAATTCGCGGCGACGTTCGTCGAGCTGGCCGAGCAGAACGAGGCGGCGCTGATCCTGTTTCTGTTGGACGGGGTTGCGGGTGTGCCCGAGCTCAACCAGGCCGATGGCAACCACCCGACAGCAGAAGGTCAGATGATTGTGGCGGAGAACGTGTGGATAGTGCTGGAGCCGCTGCTTCGCGAGTTGGAGTAGGTGACTGCCTGTGGGAGACAGCCACACGAGCGATAGGCGAAAAGCACACGGGCCCGCATTCGCTGCAGGCCCGTGCCAAGTCTAGGTCAGCCGGAGATCAGCCACCAAGCTGGTACCCGATGCCGACCAGCGCCATCCAGGTGTTCCATTTGGTGTCGTCGCCTTCCTCGTCGACGACTTTGCTCAGGCCGAGGTTGTAACGGATATCGCCGTTGATGCGGAACTTCCCCAGCGCGACGTCGAGCCCGCCGCCGAAGACCGCGCTCCAGATGGCACTCTTCGTAGACACGTCAACGAGGGGGTCGCTGCAGTCCAACGAGGTGCCCGCGATCGACACCTTGCACGTCGACTCGAACGATGCCATAGCGCCAGCATACAGAACTGGCTGGAACATGCCGCTCAACAGACGCGCACCCAGGTAAGCGGGAACGTCGATATAGGCCTGCTTGAAGTCGCCGGTCTCGCCGTCCCCTGTGATCTCGGTCTTGTTCTCGGCGTAGTTACCTTCCACGCCGATGAACAGCAGCTTGTGGAACTGGATGTCCACGAAGGCACCCGCGACGAAGCTACCCTTGTCCTTTACTTCGTCGAGGTCGGTGGGGACGTCGGACAGCTGCGAGTAATTGTACCCGCCCTGTACGCCGATTGTGATACCCTGCGCCTGTGCGTCGCTGACCCCGGCCAGGCCCAGGCCGCAGATGATGGCCATGCCCAACAATGCGTTCTTCATGGTTCCTCACTTTTGGAATGTGACGGTCGAGCCATCCAAACTCACCCTGTCAGAGGACTGTACTTCGAGCTCTGGTGGCTTCTTTGGGGGAGTCGAAAGTGTTGAAGCGGCAGGGGAAAATGCGGAACAACGTCATGAAGTATAGACACGTGGGATCGAAGTGGCAAGGGAGGTAAGAGACCGGGCCGCCTGTACTTGCGCCGTGACGCATTCCTCCGCACACGTGTCTGGAACTGGCGGCGCGTATCGAACAGGTTAGGTTGGCGTTTCCCTCAAAGGAGGAGTAGCGATGCTCGATCTCGAAGGCAAAGTCGCTGTCGTCACCGGCGGCAGCAAAGGGATTGGTTACGCGGTCGCGGTGGCCCTGTGCGAGGCGGGTGCCGATGTGGTAGTCGCTTCCAGGGACGCCAGCGAGATCGAACGTGCGGCTTCGCAGGTCGATCTTGCGGGTCACGGTCGCGCCGTAGGCGTGGAAGCCGATGTACGTGAACTGGACGACGTGAGGCGCACGGTCGAGACAGCGGTCAGAGAATATGGCGGGTTGGACATATTGGTCGCCAATGCCGGCGTCGGCGGCGGCTTCGGCCCTATCGACGAGATCGACCCTGAGACTTGGCACCGGGTCATCGACACCAACCTCACCGGCGTCTTTTACTGCTGTCACGAGGCCGTTCCCGAGATGAAACGGCGAGGTGGCGGGTGGATCATCACGATCGGCAGTCTGGCCGGTCGCTACGCCTTCGCCGGCGGCACCGCCTACAACGCGTCGAAGTTCGGACTCCTCGGCTTCAGCGAGGCGTTGATGCTCGATGTCCGGGAGCAGGGGATTCGGGTCAGCTGCATCATGCCGGGCTCGGTCGATACGTATTTCAACGACGCGGCGCCCAGCGACGAAGGGTGGAAGCTCGCGCCCGCTGACGTAGCCCGCAGCGTACTACAACTTCTCAACCATGAGGAACGCGCTTTGCCCAGCAGAATCGAACTAAGACCCTCGCAACCGAAACGAACCCCGCAGTAGCATAAGCGTGCTTCTTGATGTTCGCCTGCCTGCTGCGTACAGTTGGATTGTCAGCGGTGCGGGCCCCGCAGCCAGGAGTCTCGATCATGAGAATCTCTAGCCTCTTGGCGTTCGCAGCATGCGCTCATCGCGTCTAATAAGAGTCGATGAGCGCTCGGTTCTACATCGGCACCCAAGGCTGGTCTTACCCCGATTGGGTGGGACCTTTCTTTCCGGCGGGAACGCCCAACTCTCGCTTTCTGACCGTGTATGCCAAAGCGTTCGCCGCCGTCGAAGTCGACAGCTCCTTTTACGCGGTACCCCCGGCATCCCACTTTCTCGGCTGGCAAGAGCGCACGCCAGAATCGTTTCGTTTCGCCCTGAAGCTTCCCGGTGAGTTGACGCATCAGCGTCGGCTGATAGGTGGCGATGAGGTGTTGAAAACGTTCTGCAAGCGGGCGGACCTGCTGGGTGACAAGCTTGGCGCCATTTTGATACAGCTGCCCCCCGACTTCACGCCAGCAGAACGTTCGGCGCTCGAGTCGTTTGTCCGACGCTTGCCGAGCGGGTTTCAGTTCGCCGTCGAGTTCCGCAACTACGGATGGCTGGAGGAGGATACCCTCGACCTGCTGCGCGCGGTAAAGGTCGGGCTCGCGCTATCGGACGGGCCCTGGATCGAGCGCGAGCGCGTAATGGAAATCGCGCTCAAACCGACCACGGAGTTTTCATACTTTCGTTGGCTCGGCGACCGACCTCACCTGTCGGATTATTCGAGCCTGCGCGTCGATCGGTCGGCGGAAATAGGCGGATGGGCGGACGTTATAAAGGAGTTGTCCACGCAGGTTCGGGAGATCTACGGCTTCTTCAACAACCACTACGAAGGCCACTCGCCGGCGAGCGTGCGCAAGCTGCTGGGTCGACTGGGTGAGCCGGTGACCGAGCCGGAAGAACTCGATCCACAGCTTTCCCTGTTTTGAGCCCCACCCTTCGAGCGGATCGTCCGACGAGTGGAGGTGGATGAGCCTCCAGCTGTCGCCGCGCTTCTCGTAGATCTCCGTCCAG
>JBDHAI010000197.1:0-8035 GCA_039588155.1 Gemmatimonadota bacterium
GTTGCTGATATCCTTGACGGCCTTGGCCCTCTTTCCTTCCGCCAAGGCGATGTACGTATGGTTCTCGAAGAGCGATGTGCTCGGGAACCTGGTCGGCGCTACGTCGCAGCAGCAGTACTTGGCCACGGGATACAACTTCTACAGCCGCATGGCGGACGCGACGAACGAGCGGATTCCCGAAGATGCCAAGGTACTCATGTTGTTCGAGGCACGCGGTTGGTTCTTCGAGCCGGAAGTGGTTCAAGACAATATTTTGACCAACTGGGCCTTACTGGCACCGTACGCGAACGGCGACACGACGTGCCTCGGCTCGACGGGCATCAGCCACCTACTCTTGAGCGAGCTCGCCCTGCGCTACTACGTGAACCGCGGTACCGATCCCAGCGTCCTAGCTTGGGAGCAGTTCCAGGTCTTCGCCGAACGGTGTCTGGAGCTTACCTACCGTGAGCCTGGCTTTGCCCTACTCCGACTGAAGACGATATCCAACAGCGGACCGCAGGGGCCCGATGACTAGCGGGGAGAGTCTGCCGTATCTCGCGCTTCAGATTGATCGAAGTCGTTCCAGGCTCACGTGTTCGGTCTCCAGGAAAGCTCTGACTCGCCCATTGAGTCTCAGGGCGGCATCCCGCATTATTGGGTGTCCCCCTCCCGCACTCTCCCAAGAGCGCCGCTGAGAGGACGATGACCAAGCTCATAGTCCAAATCCCGTGCTTCAACGAGGAAGCCACACTTCCCATTACGCTCGACGCATTGCCACGAAGTGTGGAGGGTGTCGACAACGTCGAGTGGCTGATCATCGACGACGGCAGCGAGGATCAGACTGTCCAGGCGGCACTCCGGCATGGAGTCGATCACGTCGTCAGGCTGCCGAGGCATCAGGGTTTGGCCAGAGCGTTCATCGCCGGGTTGGAAGCGTGCCTAAGAGAAGGTGCCGACGTCATCGTCAACACGGATGCCGACAACCAGTACTGCGCGGACGACATACCGAAGCTGATCGCACCGATCTTGTCGGGCGAAGCGGAGATCGTGGTCGGTGCGCGGCCTATAACCGAGCTTAGCCACTTTTCCCCGACCAAGAAGCTGTTGCAACGGCTGGGCAGTTGGATGACTCGCGTGATCAGCGGAACCGACGTCCAGGACGCGCCGAGCGGTTTCCGCGCCATCAGCCGAGCGGCTGCGATGAAACTTCATGTGTTCAACGAACACACCTATACGATCGAGACGATCATTCAGGCCGGCCAGAAAGGGATGGCGATCACGTCGGTCCCGATAAGAACGAACAAGGACACTCGCCCGTCGCGCCTCGTCAGGAGCGTCATAGGTTACGTGCACCGACAGATCCTGACGATGATCAGAATCTTCATGACCTATAAGCCCTTCCGGTTCTTCGCCGTCATCGGACTCAGCAGCTTTGGCGTCGGGTTGCTGATCAGCCTGCGCTTCATGTACTTCTTCCTGACCGACCGAGGCGGCGGTCACATTCAATCACTCATTCTATCCGCCTTACTCATGGGAACCGGTGTGGCTCTTTGGGTCGTCGGACTGGTCGCGGATCTAATATCTGTGAACATGCAGCTGCTCGAGAACCTCGACTGGCGAATGAGGAGAATGGAACAAGACCTCACGGCGGAACGGCGACAAGAAGAGTTGGCTGAGGAGCTCACCGACGCCGCCACATTCAGCGGGCCGGGCATTGGAAAGAGTCCGGGAGTAGCCGATTAGTGGACCTCAGCCGCATCGGGGCGGGCGTGGCGCGGCAGCTCGAAAGCATCAACCGCGGCCGGAAATTCGAAAGGACGCTTTTCGCACTCGCCGTAGTGCTCTTCGTAGGTGCGTTCTACCTCTCCTATCGTAGCCTACCCGATCTCGATTTCGACTGGCGCTGGTTTGGGCTCGTCATCTCGATGGTGCCCGTCGCCATGCTGTTGAGCGGGCTCGAGTATCGTGTCTCCGGTCGCATTCTGGGTCATCGCATCGGTATCGCCGAGGCTCTGCGGATCAGCATCCTCTCGTCCGCGGCGAACCTGCTGCCGCTGCCCGGCGCGGCTCTGGTCAGAGCTCAGGCCCTGAAGTTCAAGGGCTCAAAGTATGTCGGGGCCTTCGCTTCCACGGCAGCCATTGGTGCCGGCTGGGTCGGTACGGCCATGTCCCTGGCGGGCTGCCTCTTACTGGCCACAAGCCAATGGCAGCTCGGTTCGCTGTTAGCGCTGGGGGGAGCGGCGGCGCTTCTCGCGATGCTTTCGCTGATTAAGGTTTCGAACCCACAGCTACTCCGTCTGGGCCTGCAGATCGTCGCGGTGGAGACCGCCTTTGTCGCGGTGTCCGGCGTTCGGATGTATGCCGCGCTACGCGGCATCGGCTTCGATGTCTCAGCGACCCAAGCGATCACGCTGACGGTTGCTGCAGCCCTGGCATCGGCCGCTGGAGTATTCCCCGGCGGCCTCGGGTTGAGAGAACTCATCGCCGGTGTATTGAGCCCACTTGTCGGCCTGCCGGTAGCAGCCGGCATTCTGGGAGCGTCGTTCGATCGACTGATCGGTCTCCTGGTGCTTGCCTTGGCCGCGACGGCCGTAACGCTGATATCATTGAGCCGCAAAGCATCGGCGAGTGCGCGAGACCCATAAGCATTGCCTTTACGCAGGGGACCCAGTGAGGGAGCCGAAGGTTCTGTTCATCATCGGCAAAGGCCGGAGCGGTAGCACACTCCTGGACAACGTTCTGGGCCAGGTGGACGGCTTCTTTTCCGCGGGAGAGGTGTGGCGCCGCTGGCGGTGGCAACCTCTGGAGAACTACGTATGCGGTTGCGGTGCCTCCTTGCCCGAATGCTCGATATGGTCCATCCTCCAGTGGCACCAGATCGGCCGCATGTTTCGTGCTGGGGAAAAGGGACGCACGAAATGGGTGGCGCTCCAGCGGCTTGCGCTGTGGGCCAGTGCTCTCTACCGGTCGCTGTCCCGGGCCACGAACGCCCGAGTCATTGTGGACTCGACGAAGTGGCCCGCCAATCCCGCCGCACTGGGTCTCGTCACGGGCATCCAGCCGTTCGCCCTGCACCTGATCAGAGACCCTCGCGCCGTCGCCTTTTCGTGGCAGAGAAAGAAGACCTACCCCGCGTTCGGGGCGCCCATGGCGCGCTTCGGTCCCATCAACAGCTCGCTCAGCTGGGTCGCCCGCAACCTGGCGGCCGAGGCCGTGTGCCGACGACTCGGCAGCCGCGCGCTGCGGCTCCGCTACGAAGACTTCGTGGCCGGGCCGCGGACAGCGACTCGGGCGATACTGGATATGTTGGAAGAGCAGCCGCCCGAGCTCCCTTTCGCAGACGAGCACACCGCAGTACTGGGAACCAGCCACACGGTCATGGGGAACCCGTCGCGCTTCGTGACCGGACCCGTTCCGGTGCTGAGCGATGACGAGTGGCAGCGACGGTTGAAGAGTAGCCATCATCGCCTGACGACCGCGTTGACGCTGCCCCTGCTTCGGCGCTATCGCTATCCGCTGCGGAGCACGCGGAGAGAAAGCGACAGCGGGAAGCTCACAAGTCAAGAAGACGCGAGCGATAGATGAGGATTTCGCTTCTCGGTCCGACCTACCCGTTTCGCGGAGGTATCGCGCATTACACGACCCTGCTCTCGCGTGAGTTACGGCGCCGTCACGAAGTACAGTTTCTCTCCTTCAGCCGGCAGTATCCTAGATTCCTGTATCCGGGAAGAACTGACCGAGATCCGAGCGGCGAAGCCCTTCGCGATGCCGATGTCGACTACGCGCTCGACTCTCTCAACCCGCTGAGCTGGCGTGCTACGGCGCGCAAGATCATCGAGTTCGAGCCAGACGTGTTTATCTGCCCGTGGTGGGTCGCCTTCTGGGGCCCGACGTTCAACTTCGTCATCCGCTACGTGCGGCGCCGGACCGACTCGAAGGTCACCATTGTCTGCCATAACGTCGTCGAGCACGAAACCAGTCGGGCAAAACACTTAATAACCCGGCAGGTGCTGTCGAAGGCGCATCGGCTGGTCACACATTCGCGACAGGAAACCGAGCGATTGCGTGAGATGCTCGGGGATCGAGTCGACATCGTCACCGCCTTTCTGCCGACCTACGCCGATCTCAGTAGCGGCGGCTGGACGCGCACGCGCGCCCGCGAGGAGTTGAGCCTCTCCGGCAACGTCCTTCTGTTCTTTGGCTTTGTCAGGGAGTACAAGGGCCTCGGGATTTTGCTGGAGGCGCTGCCTCAGGTGCTCCAAGAGCTGCCGGTCACGCTTCTCAGCGTCGGCGAGTTCTGGAAAGACAAGCAGCTTTACTTAGACCAGATCGAGCGGCTGGGAATCGCCCCGCACGTTCGCATCGTCGACCGGTACGTGCCGAACGAGGAGATCGGCAAGTATTTCGCCGCGGCGGACCTGGTCGTACAGCCGTATCTATCGGCAACGGGGAGTGGCATCGCGCAGCTGGCCTACGGGTTCGACCACCCGGTCATCGCCACGTCGGTCGGTTCCCTGCCCGAGGTCATCCAAGACGGCAGCAACGGCAGGCTGGTACCCCCGGGAGATGCGGGCGCGCTCGCTGAGGCGATCGTGGCCAGTCTCGAGCCTAGCACCCTCGAAGAACTGACCTCGGAGGCGGCGAAGACCAAGTCGCGCTTCTCTTGGGAGCGATTCGCATCGATCGTAGTTGGGGACGAGTCGGTGCGCGAATAATCTTCTCGCCTTGTCGGCGGCGACGCCCCCTCCCAAAAAAACAGGTGGCCCACTCCGAGGGCCACCTGTCTCTTCCGACCGATGTGGAGCTAAGCGCTACCCCCCCACGACATTGATCATGTCGAAGATCGGCAGATACATGGCCACGATCATGCCACCCACCACCACACCCAGGAAGACGATCAGAACCGGCTCCATGGCGGCGAGCAACGCCTCGACCGCGGTGTCGACCTCATCGTCGTAGAAGTCGGCGATTTTGTCGAGCATCTCATCGATCGTACCCGTCTGCTCACCCACGTTGATCATCTGAGTCACCATGGGCGGAAATACGCCGGACTGCTTCAGCGGCTCGGCGATCGTCTCACCGCCGGCGATTGACGATCGGCTGCGCATCACGGCGTCATGGATCACCCTGTTACCAGCGGTCCGTGCCGTGATCTCTAGTCCGTCGAGGATCGAGACCCCCGAGGACAGCAGCGTGCCAAGCGTGCGCGTGAAGCGGGCGACGGCGGTCTTGCGCAAGAGGTCGCCGAGAATGGGAACCCTCAGCATCAGTCTGTCCAACGCCAAACGTCCGCCGGCTGTCTTGTAGTACATCCTGATGCTCCAGACCGAGGCCGCAATCAGACCCAGCATCAGCCACCAATAGGATTGGAGCATGTCTGACAGCCAAATCACGAGACGGGTTGGAGCAGGAAGCGCGAGGTCGACGCTGGAGAACATGCTTTCGAACGTGGGGATGACGAACACGAGCAACACGGTGATCGCGACGAGCGCGACCGTCATGATTACTCCGGGGTAGATCATCGCGCCCTTGACCTTCCGCACGAGCGCCTCGTTCTTTTCCAAGAACACCGACAGTCGCAGCAGGACCGTGTCGAGAATACCGCCCGCCTCACCCGCGGCGACCATGTTGACGTAAAGGTCAGCAAAGACCTTGGGATGGTTACGCAGTGCGTCGGCCAGCGTCGCACCTGACTCCACATCGGCCTGTACTTCGCGAATCGAGTTGGCCAGAAACTTGTTTTCCGTCTGCTGCGAGAGAATATCGAGGCACTGCACGAGTGGCAGGCCCGAGTTGACCATGGTCGCGAACTGCCGCGTGAAGTGCACAATCTCCTTCATTCTCACGCGACGGCCGATGGTTAGCGTCACGTCCTTCGGCTTTTCTCTGACCGTTACGGGGATCAATCGCTGACGCCGCAAGTAGCCGATCACGGCCTCGCGGTTGGGCAGGTCGACGTTCCCGGTCTGGATATCGCCGGTGACTGTTTTTGCGCTATAGATGAAAATCGCCATTTCTCATTCCCCGAATGCGATCATTCCTACTCCCTAACCCATGTGACTCAAGGCCGACCAGCCGCATCACGCCGGCACCGGTTCGCCCGCCAAGCGTAGGAGCTCGTTCGGGTCCGGCGAGCGCTTGAGTGCTTCTTCGAGCTTGACCTCGTTCTGAAGAATCAGCTGGTACAACGCGTCGTTGAGCGTCTGCATCCCGTGCTTCTTTCCTGCCTGCATCAGGCCGTAGATCTGCTGGACCTTGGCATCGCGGATCACCGACCTGATGGCGGGTGTAGCCACCAATACTTCGCAAGCGACCGAGCGGCCGCGCCCCTTCGCCCTCGGCAACAGGGTCTGCGTGACGACGCCCTCGAGCACGAAGGAGAGCTGGGCGCGAACCTGCGACTGCTGGTGGGACGGGAAGACGTCGATGATACGGTTGATGCTTTCCGCCGCCGAGTTGGTGTGCAAGGTGGCCAGGCAGAGGTGGCCGGTCTCAGCCGCGGTGAGCGTCATCCCTATGGTTTCCAGGTCGCGCATCTCACCTACGAGCAACACGTCCGGGTCTTGGCGCAGGGCATATTTAAGCGCGTTGGAGAAACTCTGGGTATCTGTGCCGACCTCGCGCTGATTGATCATACAGCTTTGATGCCTGTGAATGAACTCGATCGGCTCTTCGATGGTTATGATGTGACCCTTACGGCTTTTGTTGATGTGATCCACCATGGCCGCCAGCGTCGTCGATTTACCAGATCCAGTGGGCCCGGTAACGAGCACGAGGCCTCGCGGTCGCTCCGCCAGCTTCCGCAAGATGGTCGGCAGACCCAAGTCATCGAAGCTCCTGATGTCGAAGGGAATCAAACGAATGGCCAGCGCCACACAACCGCGCTGTCGGTAGGCGTTGCCTCGGAAACGGGCCAGGTTCTGAATTCCAAAGGAGAAATCTAACTCGTCCTCCTGCTCGAACTTCTTCTTTTGAGTCTCTGTGAGGATCGAGTAGGTGAGTTGCAGGGTGTCTTTCGGCATGAGAACATGATCGACATGCGAGTTCATGAGCTCGCCATCGACGCGCAGCTTCGGTCGATCACCTGCAGTCAGGTGCACGTCCGAAGCCTGCCGCTCCATCATCTCTTCGAGAAGCCCGCGCACGCTGAGTGTCGCCATATACTCTGCCTGTCGTTTGCGCCTCTTGGGAGGCTAAGTATGGTCGTATGACTTCGGGATAACAGGTCCGACCAGCACTGTTCTTGTTCTTTCAGGTGGCCGGCTGATCATAGAGGCCGCATGCTCACGGTGGGGGAGCAACCGAGCTTCCCGCGAGACTTACGCCGCCGTCTCCTTCAATACCTCTTCCAACGTCGTGATGCCGCGCTCGATCTTGATCAGCCCATCGTCGCGCAGCGTCAGCATCCCATCCTCAACCGCCTGATTCTTCATGACGTCTGCACTCTCTCCGTGCATGATCTGCCGTCGAATCTTCGTGCTGATCGGCATGACCTCGTAAAGACCCTGGCGGCCGCGATATCCGGTACCATCGCACTGATCGCAGCCTTCGCCCTTGAAGAACTTCAGCGTGTCGACCTTGTCTTCAGGCAGCATGGCGGCTTCCAACGTATCGTCGTCGTAAGTGGTGTCGGCCTTGCAGTTGCTACAGATCCGGCGCACGAGTCGCTGGGCGGTAACGAGGTTGACGGCCGACGCCACGTTGAACGGCTCGACGCCGATATCGACCATACGAGTTATCGTGGACGCCGCGTCGTTGGTGTGCAGCGTCGAGAGCACCAGGTGGCCTGTGAGTGCGGCCTTGATGGCGATACCCGCCGTCTCCAGGTCGCGGATCTCACCAACCAGGATGATATTGGGGTCCTGACGCAAAAACGCTCTCAGCGCCGCCGCGAACGTCAGCCCGATCTCCGGCCGGACCTGAACCTGGTTGATGCCGCGGAGGTTGTACTCGACCGGATCCTCCGCAGTCATAATGTTGACTTCCTCGGCGTTGATCTTGGTGATCGCCGAGTACAGTGTGGTCGTCTTACCGGATCCCGTGGGTCCCGTGACCA
>JBDHAI010000198.1:0-5791 GCA_039588155.1 Gemmatimonadota bacterium
TTCATCACGTAGCGGATCTCGCCCGTGTGCCGCAGGTCGTCCAGCGGGTTCGCGTTTAGCACGATGAGGTCGGCCAGCATGCCCGGCTCGAGCGACCCGAGGTCGCCGTCGAGCACGAGCCCCTCGGCGCCCATGATCGTCGCAGTGCGCAGCGCATCGTGGTTCGACATGCCGCCGGCCGCCATCGCCCACAACTCCCAGTGGTAGCCCAGCCCCTGAAACTGGCCGTGGCTGCCGACGCCCACGCGGCCGCCGGCCTCGACCACGTCCTTCAGGGCCGCGCCGTGCTCCGCGAACACGTACTCCTCCGGCAGGAACCACTGGCCGCGCCGGCGCGTCGCCTGGTCGACCTCGCTGTGCGGCGTGAAGCGCCGCAGCTTCATGTCGTCGTGCGGGTTCTCGTTCTCGAAGAAGTAGTTCTCGGAGAAGGGCCCGCCGTACGCTACCAGAAGCGTCGGTGTGTAGGTGATCCGACTCGCCGCCGTCAGATCGATGACGTCCGCGAAGATGGGGTAGATGGGCCACGAGTGCTCCTGGCCCGGGTACCCGTCAATGATCATGCTCAGCTCGTACGCCATCCGCAGGCCGCCCTCGGTGGTGGGCATCAGGCCCTGATCCTTGGCGGCCATGATGATCCACTACATCTTGATCGTCTTCGTGTCGTAGTAGTCGGAGTAGCGCTTGAGGATCTTCTGTGCGTGGTCCAGGTCCTTGATCGGCTCGTTCACATAGTCGCCGAACACGCCAGGCCCGGTGGAATAGACGCGCGGCCCGATCATCTTGCCTGCGGTCACCATGTCGCCATAGGTCAGCACGTCGGTGGTGCTGGTCTGCGGGTCTCGCGTCGTGGTCACGCCGTAGGCCAGGTTGGCCAGGTAGAGCCAGATCTGCGACTTGTGGATCCCCCAGGCCGGCCACATGTGCGAGTGGGTGTCCACGAATCCTGGGATGATGGTCGCGCCCGCCACGTCGATGACTCGAGCGTCCGCCGGCACGTCCACCGCGCCGCGCTGGCCGACCGCGGCGATCCGATTGTTCCGCACCAGCAGGTCGGCATCCTCGATCACTTCATCGCCGTTCATGCTGATGACACGCGCGCCGCGCAGAACCACCGTCCCCTGCGGAATGTCGCGCGCCGCCTCGATGAGGATCCGCTGCTCTAACGGCTGATAGCGCGGCTCTTCATCTTCATCGTCGTTCTCATCCTCATCCTGCTCGTCCGCCGCGGGGTCCTCCGGCGCGTCGGGCTCCTGCTCGGCGTCCTGCTCCTCTTGCTCTGCCTCCTTGGCGGCCTCGACGCTGTCCTCGAACGCTTTCGCCGCGTCGAGATCGTAAACCACATGGGCGTTGCCGATCGACCAGTGTACAGTGCGGCCGTCCGCCCCCCAGGCCGGGAACTGACCGCCGATGTCGGTGACCTGCCGTGCCGGGAAGGCGGCTTTGTCGGGGTTGGCCACGGAGATGGTCGGCGTCTCACCGCCCAGGTAGGGTACGGTGACGACGTAGACCTGGTTATCCACCAGGGCCAGCGCCTGGTCGCCAACCGGCGCCATCAGTATCGCACTCGGCCGGTTGGGCTGCTGGGAACCCGGTCGCTTGAACCCGTTCACGATCACGTGCGCTTTCTCGTCCGTGCCGTCCCAGCGGATCGAGATGAGCCCGCGGCTGCGGTGGAACAGGAAGATGCGGTCCGGCTTGTCGGTGAAATGGGGCGCCGTACGACCCTCGGTGGGTGCGATGAATGTCACGTCGCCGCCGTCGGCGCCGACCCAGACTAGGTCCTCGCTGGCGCCCGGCGCCCGCGGGCCGGTGGCCTCGCGATAGGCGCGCGCCGGTCCGCGGATGGCGGCGATGCGGGCGCCGTCCGGCGACCAGGCGGGCTGTTGGTAGATGCCGCTCAGGTTGGTCAGCCGCTGCGGATCACCGCGGCCGTCGGCGCGCACCTTGTATATGTGGCCCCCGTCCTCCGACCAGCTGACGTAAGCGATCCAGCGCCCGTCGGGCGACCAGGTGGGCTCGGCCTCCGTGATCTCTTGATCGGTCAGCCGGCGCGGCGTGCCGCCCGGCCAGTCGATCACGTATAGCCGGTCCAGCGCCGCGAAGGCTAGCCGGGTCCCAGCGGGCGCGGGCACCGCGTCGCGGATCTGGCGGACGGTAAAGCGCGGTGTGTCTTCGACGGGATAGTCGAACTCAACCAGCGGGCCGATCTCGACCTCGGCCTGCACTCGGAAGAGGATCTGGCTGGGATCGCCGCCGTCGACAGGGATGCGCCAGATCTTACCACTGTACGAGGCGACCAACTCCTTCGAGTCGGGCGTGAACGACATGCCCGGCAGCACGTCGCGGTCCGCGATCGACTCCTGGTCATCGCGCTGAACGGGATAGGCCAGCCAGCTCTCTTCGCCCGTCCCCAGGTCTCGGAGTCGCAGGCCCGTCTGGTCCTCGAAGCGCGTCCCGTACACCAGCCAGCGGCCGTCGGGCGACAGGGTAGGGCGGAGCCCCGAGCCGTAGCGCGACGTGCGCGTGTAGCGTTCACCGGTCTCGCGGTCGTATACCTCCAGCTGGTACTGGGGCAGCATCGCGTTGTAGCTCCAACTCCCGGTGCGCCGAGCGTACCAGATGTAGCGCCCATCGGGACTGAAGGCGGCGCCCTGTGCCTTCAGATTGTCCGGCTCGCCGATGATCTTCTTGCCCGAACCGCCGTCCACGTGACCCATCCACAACTGTGTCACGCCCAGGCGCGTGTCGGAACGGGAAGCCGCGACGTACTTGCCGTCGGGCGCCCACTCGGGCGAGACGTACACGTGGCCGTTGCCCTGGGTCAGCTGTGCGGTGTCGCCGTTCGCGATCTCGATCGTCCAGAGGTTCTCACCGCCCGAGCGATCGGAGACGAAAAGCACCTTCGCGCCGTCGGGGCTGAAGCGCGGCGCCGCGTCGAACGCCATGCCGTGGGTGAGCTGGCGGGCCGCTCCGCCTTCGAACGGCAGCAGGTAGAGATCGCCCAGCAGATCGAACACGATCGTCTTGCCGTCCGGGCTCACGTCCAGCGAGATCCAGGTCCCTTCGTCCGTGTCGATGGCGACCGTTCGGCCAGGCTTGAGCGGCAGCTTGCTCTTCTTCTTCTCTTTCTTGGCGGAGTCGGCCTGGGCGCTATCCTGCGCCTGCCAGACGCGCTCGGCGCCGGATGCGGCCGGAACGGTGGAAGTCGCGAACGCGATGAGCGCGGCGGTCGCCAGCGGGCAAATGACGGCACGATACATGGCTACCTCAGTCACGGGTCAGACGGAGAGAGTGGGAAGCGGTCGATATCAGGCCTAAGGGATCAGCGAGAGGTAGGCTAGCGGGCCTAGCTCAGTTGACGCGGCCAAACAGCCCTCCGCGCCGGCCTTTCTTCTTCTCGTCCTTGGCCTTCAGCTTCTTCAGCTTGTCGGCCCCCTTGGGACGACCGGAGGCGGTGGCGAAGGCGCGACGGTGAGTCTCGTCCTTGTAGAGCGGCGCCACTTCTTTCTTGAAGCTGAACCACATGGGTTGCACCTCCCGGACCTTACGTTGGAATGATTATCGCAAAACTAGGCCAAAGGCCCGAAGTCGACAATAGGCGAAACGTCAGTGGGTCCGTCTCCCCGCGGAGTCTCGGACCGTCCGACCCGAGCCCCCTCCGACTTGACAAAAACGACCGGTCGTACTATTTTAGCCCCCATGGTGACCAAGGGGGAAGAGACTCGAGAACGCATCCTCGACCGCGCGATGGCTCTGGCGGCCGTCGTCGGCCTCGAGGGCCTCTCCATCGGCGACTTGGCCCGGGAGACCGGCATGTCGAAGAGCGGGCTTTTCGCCCACTTCGAGTCCAAGGAGGACCTCCAGCTCAGGATCATCGAGACCGCGCGCGAGCGCTTCATTCGCGACGTCTTCGCACCCACTCTTCGGGCAAGTCGCGGAGAGGGTCGCGTCCGTGCGCTGTTCGAGCGCTGGCTCTCCTGGGAACGCGGGCGAGTCGGTGGTTGCCCCTTCGTCGAGGCCTCTTACGAGCTCGACGACCGGCCGGGACCGGTGCGGGACGCGCTGGCCGCGGCCCAGGGCGAGTGGGTCAACGCCCTCGCGAAGGCGGTGGAGATTGCCATCGACGAGGGCCACTTTCGCGGCGACCTCGACCCCCGCCAGTTCGCCTATGATATGTATGGGATCTTCCTCGCCTACCACCTCTATCACCGCCTGCTCGACGATGAGGAGGCGGCCGACCGCGCCCGGGCGGCGTTCGATCGCTTAGTCTCTACGTCCCGCTGAACTTCGAGGAGTGCAAGATGGGTCTGACAACCTGCGCCTGTAAAAGCACGATCGGTCGTACCTACGAGACCCCGGCTCGCCCCTTCGAACTCCGCTCCCGGGACCCTGTAGCCCGCCGCTGGTCCTCCTTTCGGGTGCTGAACGCCGTGCTCGCCTGGGTGCACGACCCGCTCACGGCACGAGACCTCGAGGGCTGGTCCCTCGACGAGGAGGAGGTGCGCGCCGACCTGGAACACGGTCGGGACTGATCTCCACCGCTGGGTCACGGCAGCTTGCCGATCGCTCCTCCACCGTGTGCAAGACCGCCCGCTTCGATCGTCTCCCATCATAGAAAGCGCAGAAGCGCCCAACAGCGCCGGGCCCTTTTGCCCGGCTCACCAGGGAGCGACGATCATGAGAAGCCTACACATCACACTGATATCCGCGCTGGCCATCGGGCTCGCCTGCACGTCCCAGGCGTTGCGCGATGAGGAGGCGGCGGGTGAAATCGAGCTGGAGCCCATCACGGTCACGTCGGCGGAGCAACTGGCACCGACCGTGCCCGCTGAGCTCATGGCGCGGGGCAAGGCGGCTCGCGATGCGGCCTATGCCGTGCGCACCGACCTGCCGGGCCGCTACAACCCGAACTTCAATACGGAAGCGTACGATCGGATCGTCGAGAACATGTTCCTCAGCGTGGCGGCCAACCCGCTGTCGACGTTCTCTATAGATGTAGACCGGGCATCGTACAGCAACGTGCGGCGCTTCATCGTCCAAGGTCAGCGGCCGCCGATCGATGCGGTGCGCATCGAGGAGCTGATTAACTACTTCACCTACGACTACCCCGACCCCCACGGCGAGCACCCCTTCTCGATCACGACCGAGGTGACGGCTGCGCCCTGGAACGCACTGCACCAGCTGGTGCGGATCGGCATCCAGGGTCAACGGATCGATATCGAGAACCTGCCGGCCAGCAACCTCGTCTTCCTGCTCGATGTCTCCGGCTCTATGCAATCGCCGGACAAGCTGCCGCTGCTAAAGGCGTCGTTCCGCATGCTGGTGAACGAGCTGCGGCCGGAGGACCGGGTCGCCATCACCGTGTACGCGGGCGCGGCCGGTCTGGTGCTGCCGTCGACGTCGGGCGCAGAGAAGGAAAAGATTCTCGACGCCATCGAGGCGCTCGAGGCGGGCGGCTCGACAGCCGGCGGTGCCGGCATCGTGCTGGCCTATAAAGTCGCCCACGAGAATCACATCGAGGGCGGTAACAACCGGGTCATCCTGGCCACCGACGGCGACTTCAACGTTGGCGCCTCCAGCGATGCCGAGATGGTGCGGCTGATCGAGGCGAAGCGGGAGCAAGGGACGTTTCTCACCGTGCTCGGCTTTGGGACCGGTAACCTCCAGGACTCGAAGATGGAGAAGCTGGCCGATCACGGGAACGGCAACTTCGCCTACATCGACAACCTGATGGAGGCACGCAAGGTGCTGGTCACCGAGATGGGCGGCACGCTGCTCACCATCGCCAAGG
>JBDHAI010000199.1:0-5894 GCA_039588155.1 Gemmatimonadota bacterium
TTCATTACGTGTGGGCCCCGGGTCAGTATCTCGCCGTCCTGCGCGATCGCCACCTCCACGCCCGGAAGCGGCCTACCCACCGTGCCCAGCTTGATGTCCCCGAAGTTGTTCAGCGAGATGATCGGCGAGGTCTCCGTGAGACCGTAGCCCTCCAACAGCGTCACGCCCGCCGAAAGGATGAAACGAGCGATGTCCGGACTCAACGGCGCGCTGCCGCTGACGAAGAGTCGCATGCGTCCACCGAACAACTCGCGCACCTTCGAGAACACGAGGCGATCGGCGATCGCTTGTTGAAGAGCGAGAGACGCACTCACCCGTTGCCCGGCCAACACCCTGTCCGTATGCCGAGAACCGACGTCCAGAGCCCATAACATCAGCCGGCGCTTTGGCGCACTCGCCTTGCGCGCCGCCTCTTTGAATTGGCCGTAAATCCTTTCATAGCCGCGAGGTACGAGCGTCATCACAGTCGGCCTGACCTCGGACAGGTTCGCGCCAATTTCTTGAAAGGATTCGGCGTAGCAGATTGTAGCCCCGGCATCGACCATCACGTAGTGGCCGACCATGCGCTCGAAGATGTGGCTGAGCGGCAGCACGGAAAGCGACACGTCTTCACGCCTGATCTCGACGACCTGGAGTGTCGTCCTAACGTTGGAGTACAGATTGTTGTGCGTCAGCATGACGCCTTTGGGCACACCCGTGGTCCCCGACGTGTAGAGAATCGTCAATACGTCGTGCGGATCGGTGTCCAGCGCGCGCTGACGGTACTCGTCGTCCGCAAGCTCGGACGCCGCAGACTCGCCGAGCTCGAGCAACCCATCGAACGGCAGAACATCTGGCTCGGTAGCAATCTCCTCGTCATACACCACGATCTGTTCCAGCGACGGTGCAGACCCCCTCAACTCTCGCACCTTGAGTAGCTGTTCCCGCGTCGAAGCAAAGACGATTCTGGCGGCACGTTTCACATTGCTGTAGACCTGGCGGTGCGAGATACTGTGCCACGCTCCCCCCTTCTTGTACTTGAGCGCGTCTGGCCTGTCGTAGGCTTGCACCGCCTCGAGAAACAGCTGGGCGATGTTCCCCGCGGGGATATCTGCAGGCTCACCTATAATGGCTCTGAACGATGCGCTCGAATCCGTCGACACCGTTAGTCTCCAGCTTCGGGTTCGTCGCCGGCAACTTCGCCCGCCTCGAGTTGCTGAAGGGTGCGCCTGGCGTGCTCGACATGCGCGGCGGCATCTGCGTCCGTCGGTGGTTGGCGCAAGAACGCTCTCAAGTAGAGACACGCACTTTCCGCGTCACCGCGGTTGAGAAACAGAAACGCCAGTCCGTAGTGAGCAGCCGGCGATGATCCTCCCGTCGCGATCGCGTCCTCGTAGTACTTCACCGCCTCGTCCGGCATCCCGATATGCGTGTAGATTACGGCCATCTGCTCCATGATCTCGGCATCATCCGGCCGCGCTCTCAGCGCCAGGCGAAAAGAGGTGAGAGCTTCGTGGAACTTCTGCTGATTGGCCAGCCTGTGGCCTTCGCGGTAGTAGTCCGGCGGCTCACCGAGGCCTTCCTGACGTCGTGAGAACGGCCACCAGCCCATTCACGTCACCCGACTATCGGCAACGAGCCGACTCTTCGCTCCGCCACCGCCGTACCGTCTTCCACAGCCACGATCTTGAGGCCCGAGCGCCGAGCGACCTCCAAGTCGGACTCCGCCGCGTCGAAGAGCAATAGACGCCCCCCGGCCGCGACCCGGCGCGCCGCAGCAGCGACGAGTTCGGAGTCGCCGCCTGGAGCGATAGCCACACACCGTAGTCTCGACTCGACTAGCGGAAATCGTACGTCGGCCAGAACTAGACTCACGCCCGCTGTTGAAGTGGCGTCCGCCGACCAGGCGCTCACCGCGATGACCTCGAGCTGATGAGCCAGCGCGGCCACCTCGGCGGCGGAATGCGCGAGGCGTTCATCGACCATTAGACAACCCGAATCCTCGCCCATGCCTGAGAGCGCCACGATCTTCAGCGCGAGCTCCGCATCCTTGAAGCGCCCGGGCTTGCCAGGATCGGCGTGAGGATCGAGGCGCAGGTCGGCTACACCTTCCCGGACGGGATAATCGTGTCGACAATTCGGGCACCCCAACCAGCCGCTACGAACGCGGCGACCATCAACTTCTTCGACGAGCAGCACGAGACCAAAGGCGGGTCCGCAGCGGGGACACGCAAGGTAATCGGTCAGCTCAAAGAACACGGTCCAGCTCGGCCAACGCCCAGTAGTAGAGGATATCGCCTGCCAGCTTGATGTCCTCTTTGCGAGAGTCCTCGTCCGCACGGTGGCTGATGCCTTTCAGACTTGGAATGAAGAACAGCCCGGCGGGAACTGCGCGTGCGACCGCCATGGCGTCGTGGGCGGCCATCGACACCATGCGCATCGAATCCGCGCCGACTTTTTGACTGACCTCCTCCAATCGCGAGGTCACTTCCTCCGACATCCGAGTCGGGCGCACGGCGGCGATCGATGTCATGTCGAGGCTGACACCCGGCGCGCGTGGGCCGGTCGTTGCCGCGAGCTCCTTCAGCCTGCGGGCGATCTCGTCCTGATCTCGGTCGGTGGGCGCGCGATGCTCGACTATGGCCCTGACCTTGTCGGGAATCACGTTCGGCACGCCGGGGTGCACCCCCATCGCACCGCACGTGACTACACCGTTCTCCACTCCGCGCACCAGCTGTGGTAGGCGACCTACCAAGCCGGCGATCGGTACGAGAGCGTCGCGACGCTCCCGCATCGGAGTCGTGCCGGCGTGATTCATCTCACCCACGCTCTCGAGTAGCCACCGCCGTATACCCGAGACGTGCGTCACGAGACCGACACGCGCTCCCGCATCGATCAACCGTCGACCCTGCTCGATGTGTGCCTCGGCGTAGACTCCGACTTCGATGGGCGCTTTGTAGACGATCTTCGGCACCAGCTCGCCCGTCTCGCGGCTCCGGCGCGGCTTCTTCTGCAGACCACGTTCCGCCAGAAGCTCACCCAGCGTGATACCGTCCCGGTCCTTGAGGCGAATGAGCTCATCGGGATTCGCGGAGCCGGCAAAAACCCGCGAGCCCCAGAGACCGTTGCCAAAACGAATGCCCTCTTCGTCCGCCCAGATCGCGACGGCGACCCGCGCATCCCGGTACTTCTTCAGGATACGCTCCATCGCCCAGAGCCCGGCCGCCACGCCGAGCGCCCCGTCCAGCCAGCCGCCGTTGGGCACCGTGTCGAGGTGCGAACCCATCACTACATACGGGCCTTTGAACGGCCCCTTCGAATCCCCGTTCGCGATGAACGAGTTGCCGGCCTGATCCCTGTATTGCCTCACGCGCCGGCTGCGGCTGAACGCCGCGGCGGCGGCAGAATGGGCCTTGTCCTCCCATTCCGTGAGCCCGAGACGCGTTATCCCCTCTTTCGAGGCGCTGATCTTCTGGAACTTCTTCAGTAGTTGCAGAGTCATCGTCCGCTACCTGGTATGAGATGGCCGAGAACCTTCGCCAGCTGAATTCCCGAGACCCCTAAACCTGCCCTGTTGGGTTGGCCCGGATCACGATCTCTTCGACGTTAACCGCGGTGGGCTGCGCCACTACGAAATGCACCGAATCGGCGACGTCTTCCGGTCGGAGCATCTCGGCCCGAGACGGCAAATCCGAGCGGCTGTCCGGATCGAAGCGATCCCACAACGGAGTGTCGACCGCTGAGGGCTCGATCCAGCTCACCCGCACGCCGGTCCCTCGCAGCTCCTCCACGAGCACTTCGTGCAACCCGCGCAGCCCGTACTTGGACGCCGAGTAGGCCGAATTGCCAGGGAAAGCCCGCCGGCCCGCGATCGAACCGATATTGATCAAATGTCCCCAGCCACGCCCGAGCATGTCGGGCAACCACAAGCGAGCCAGGTCGAAGGGCGCCTTCAGGTTTACGGCTATCAGCCGCTCAAAAGCCTCAGCGCTCGTCTCCCCGATCGGCGCCAGCTCGAATGCGCCCGCGTTATTGATCAACACGTCCGGAGCGTCGCCCCACATGTGCAGCGTTCGCTCGCGCAGTCCGCTCACGAATGACGTGTCCGTCACATCGCCGACGAGCGCCACCGCCCCCAGTTCGGCCGCCGATCTCTCGAGCAGCTCGGCCTGGCGGCCGACCATGGCCAGGCTGGCGCCTCCGCCGGCCAAGCGCTCCGCAATCGCTCGCCCTATCCCCGACGTGGCACCTGTGAGGACGATCGTCTTTCCGGACAATCCGGCTCCGGCAGCCTGCATCACGTTTGATAAGCGTGGGACGCTACGAGTCGCAGGAACTCCTCCCGTGTACGCAGATCTTCGCGGAATACTCCCCGAACCGCACTGGTGATCGTCTTTGAATTCTGTTTCTCCACACCACGCATCATCATACAGAGGTGAACCGCGTCTATGACGACACCTACGCCTTTAGGCGCCAACACATCCTGGATAGCGCAGGCGATCTGATCGGTCAGCCGCTCTTGCACCTGGAGCCGGCGCGCGAAGACGTCCACGATCCGCGGCAGCTTGCTGAATCCGACGATCTTGCCGGACGGGATGTAGGCGATGTGCGCTCGACCGAAGAACGGCAGCATATGGTGCTCGCACATCGAGTAAAGCTCGATGTCCTTGACGATCACCATCTCGTCGTGCGCCACATCGAAGACCGCGTCGCCTACAACGTCCTCGACAGACAGCTCATAACCACGCGTCAACCAACGCAGCGACTTCGCGACTCGCTCCGGCGTCTGCACGAGACCGTCGCGGTCGGGATCCTCGCGCAACAACTCGAGCTGCTCCCGCACCAACTGCTCTAAACGTCGGGTCTCAGCTTCCTCGACCACATCGAAACTCGCACTCGCCGTTACCACCGGGTCTTTCGCCATATCACTCGCCGTAGTACTCAACGAAGTTTCTCTCCGATTCCGACACTAGCACTCGTTCCAGCATGCCGTCCGGCAGTGCCATCTCTAAGCGTCGCCAAATCTCGACCGCGATGTTCTCGGCCGTCGGGATTACGCCTTCCATCCACTCTACGTCCACATTCAGATTCGAGTGGTCCACGTCACCGAGAACCGCCCCCTCGACCAGCTCCTTGAGTCGCTTCAAGTCGAACACGTAACCCGTCTTCGCATCGACCTCTCCCTTGAGCGTCACTTCCAGCCCGTAGTTGTGGCCGTGCCCGCTCGGATTGTTGCAGAGGCCGAACAGCTCACGGTTCTCGGCGTCCGACAGCGCGGGGTTGTGGAGCCGATGGCCGGCACTGAAATGAAGTCGGCGCGTGACTCGAACGATCGGCATTCGTTATATAGAGCACAGGAACAGTCATTCCCGCCCCAAAAAGTGGGGCAGATGACCACATTGCCACTGGAAACGCCCTAACTTAGACCATTACTCAGGACGATGCCAGTTGCGGCTCCTTTTTCGGGGGTTCCCTAAAAGAAAAGGTCGGCCTCGACTGCCGAGGCCGACCGAGCGAAGGTGGGGCCACAGGGCATTCAATGAAGCCCTACTGCAACCGTTGGTACCCTCCCCCCAGCTTTCCGCCTTCCCGAGTGGGCCTGGCGTCAGTCAGGGAAGCCGGGTCCGCACATTCTCGTGTTGGCTCAAGAATGGGTCGCTGCAGCCTTCAATTCGCTTGCCTCTATATTAACGCGCGCTCACAAAATCGTCAATTGAATAAAGACCGAAAAACCGTCAATGTACGGCGACCTTGACTCCGATCATGACCAAGGTGCCCAGCAAGAACATCAGTGTGTTCGCTGGCCGACTGCGCGCCTCGCCCTCCGGTAACAAGTCCGCCGCGCCGACGTAGAGGAACGATCCCGCCGCCAGCCCCAGCAGCACACCGAGGGTGCTCGGCGATACCTGCCTGAA
>JBDHAI010000200.1:0-5152 GCA_039588155.1 Gemmatimonadota bacterium
TTACCACGAGCTGAAACGCACCCAACCGCCCGAAGCGTTCGACGAGTTCGTGCTGAACACGCTGGGCTATCGTCTCCTTCGCGCCGAGCGCTTCGATGACGCGATTGCGATCTTCCAACTCAACATCGAGGAGTACCCCGACGCCTGGAACCCTTACGACAGTCTGGGCGAGGCGTACATGCGGGCCGGCGATCTGGAGACCGCGATCGAATTCTACGAGAAGTCGCTGGAGCTCAACCCGGACAACACGAACGGGAAGGCGATGCTGGCGAGGATTCGAGCGCAACTCGGCGGGTGACAACCTGAGCTACGGCGTCTCTCCCAGGGCCTCGAGGTCGGCAAGGTCCTTGAGCCTGCCCGTGGCGCGTTTGTTCTGAATAAGCTCTGCCCGCCCGATGAATGGAACCTCGAGGTCGCCCACTTCTTGTCCTACCTGCCCTTTCCAGGCGCTCGCGAATTCGAGCCCGGTCAGCTCTGTGAGTATATCGATCCGTCTGGGCGGAAGGCCGATCTGCACCACGACACCTGGTCTGGTAAGATCCTCCCGCGTAACCTCGAGCGACTCGACGGGCACGCCGAACCGAATTATCGCCTGCCAGACTCTTCCGCAGTTGTCAGAATCACGGTCGATCCAGATGTCCAGATCGCCGGTGGCTCGCGGAATGCCATGCACCGCCAACGCATGAGCGCCGACGACCAGGAAACGCGCGCCGGCCTCGAGCAGCGTCCTCAGCATGTCGCGGAAGTCCTCGTTCACGACGCGTCACCATGGTCAGAGCGCTGCGAGACGATACGAACGGGAATGGTCTGCCGTACGTATTCGGGAAACGGGCGTCCACTCAGTCGCCAAGCCTCGAGAGCCAGCGGCCACATCATCTCGAGACGCTGCGCGGGCGTGGTCCAGTCGCTAAGATCGTCACCCGCCTCCTCGCCCAGCTTCGCGGCTCGAGCTGTCCAGAATCGCCGCCCGTATCTGGCCAGCTCTTCGCGGATTACCGAACGCAACGTGCCTTCCAGCGACTCCTCGCACGCGGCCACGTATTCCCTAAGCGCAGCATTGATCAGCGATTGGTAGTTCCCTCCACCTTCCACGTCCGCCCGCGATCGAAACCAGTCGAGAACGTCACGGTCCAGACGGATAGTGATCCGGGACTTGCCGGCGTCGGCAACTCGTGCGAACCCTCTCTTCCTTTGGCGACGACCCTGTTGGTCAAGCATCTCCGGTTCTTCCGCACTGCAGGGAGTCCGTACCATTTCGTTTGCACGGCCAATATATGTACAAATGTACATACAATCAACCTTACCCCAGGCAGAATACAGCGAAAGTGCCGTGGACCCAGATCGGGTCTGCGGCCTCGAAGCCGGCACAGCGCGCCTCCGCCAGCGTCGCCTCGACGGTGAGGGGATAGTCCTCTTTCCCCTCTTTGTTGAAGTTGAGCTCGACCAGCTCGGCCGGGCACCCCGCTTCCCTGGCGAAGTTCTTCCTGTAGTCGACGAGCCGCTCCTGCACGCGATCGTCCGGGTGCCGGATGAGATCGCCCCAGATGAAGGCCCCACCCGGATTCAGCCAGCCCTTCAGTTTGGCGAGCAGCCGTTGCTTCGCATCCGAAGGGAGATTGTGGAGGACCAGGTTGGAGAAGATCGCGTCGAAAGACCCGTGCGGTGCGAAGTCCAGGATGTCGGTCTGAACCGTCTCGATGCGATTGGCGTGCGAGCCGTGACGCCGCCGCGCTTCCGCGACCATCGCCCCGGAAGCTTCTACCGCCGTGATTCGGAGCTCCGAAACGGCTCGGAGAACCCGCCCCGACAGAACCCCGTTTCCTGCCCCGATGTCGAGGGCGGTTCGGGGTCCGCTAACAACGACGAGGTCAATGACGCACTCGACCATTTCGTCGTACCTCGGCACCAACTGGCGGATCTTGACGTCGTAGTCTTGCGTCAGCTCGGCGTAGTAGTCCTCGGCCGCCTTCTTCATCGTGGAGAGTCTTGCGCCAGGTACTTCCTAATAGCCTGAACGCCTTCTTCCTCCGCCGCCTTGGCACGCGTGATGGCTTCGGCCATCAGCGAGAGCGACTCGGGAGCGGGGGGCTCGCTGGCCTGTGAGTGCTCCCAGACCGGCCGCAAGTGTGTTGCGACCTCGGCGTAGCGTGACGCGGCCTTCTCGAGTGCACCGTTTCCCTGCGCGATGGCGGACAGGTAGTCGCGGGCGTAGCACCGCGCGCCATAGTGGACGCTCGCGTAGTATTCGGCAGAGCTCCGGACATCAACAGCGATCCGGTGTGACCGGCCCGCCCCGACGATCAGCGCCAAGCGATCGTAGAGCAGCGCCCACAAGTCGTAGGCCGGCAGACCATCCTGGTACTTCGGCCGCTCCATCATGAACTCCCGCTGCTCCGCGTGCGCGACGGCGGCGTTCAGCGAGTTCCTGACGATCTCCTCTCGGGTCCTCTCGTTCGGCTCGCCCGGTATCGTCACCGAGAGTATGTCGATGCCGTTGCGGCCCAGCCGTTGGAGCGGCAGCGACGACGGTGTCCCATGGCACGTGAGAGTGTCGTAGTGTGCTTTCTCGTCATCGTAGCCGATGATGAGCCCCCATTCGCAGTCGGCGACGTCCCAGACGACAGCGGGCATTCCTCGATCGATGCCGTCGACGATCGCCGCATGCGCCTGGAGTCGTCTCTCCTCTTCCCTCTCCCCCTCGTGCCAGTAGCGGCTGACGTAGGTGCAACGACGGCCCGCCTGCTCGACCGCCTCGGGCAGAATCTCCGAGAAGCCGAAGACGCTCATCGCACTCGGGCACATCGCCTCCGCGACGAATAGCCGGAAGGCGAAGGCGCTACAGCCCATGAGCCAGACGGGATCGAACTCGTCGGTGCAGTAGTCGAGAGCCGTGGCCAGGCTGGCGACATAGGAGTGACGCATGCCCGGTTCGCCGGCTCCGCGTGCCCTCTCGTCGACGTACCAGACAACGCCCTCGAGCTTCTTGGCAGACATGGTAAGCCTCGCGTTCTCTGGGAAATGACCGCGATGAGCTTAGCATCGTTTTCAGGGTCGGAACAACCGCAGCGGTTAGGGCTTCAGCGAGAGCGTCCTTCGGCGGGCCGGGCGACGGCTCACGGGTCTCCACTCCACCCGTTCATGCGTCTACTCGTCGACTCGTCGACTCGCCGACCCGACCACGCTGCGTCACGCCAAGGTCGGCGGTCGTCTCGGGGTGTAGCCGCTCGACCTTGATCTGGACGATGTCCGGTGGGAAGACCAGGTTGAGCGTCCAGTCGATGACGACGCGGAAGCGGCGCTCCCAGCGCGGCAGGGCCAGCAGGTAGTAAGTGCGCCAGGCAAACCAGGCGAAGAACCCAACGAGCGGGACACCAAAGACCCGGCCGGCACCGCGATAGCGGCCCAGCGTCGCCAGCATGCCCTTGGAACTGTAGCTGAAGGGTCTGAGCCGCCTGCCCGTGATGGCGCGGAAGACGTTATCCGCGACGTGCCGTCCCTCACGGACGGCGTGTTGGGCCGTCGGCGGCATGTGGCCGCCCGCCTCATCCGGGATCGCCGCGGCATCGCCCACGGCCCAGAGGTTGTCATGCTCGGGAACCTGAAGGTACGAATTCGTCGGTAGCCGATCGTCCCTGGGCACTCGCTCGGTGTCGACATCGGCGATGAGTGGCGATGGACGCACACCGGCGCTCCAGATGACGGTCTCCGTCCTCAGGTCGCGCCCGTCCTGAGTCGTCAGCATGCCGTTTACGTAACCGGTGACGCGAGCCTGCAGCCAGACCTCCATCCCCCGCGACTCCAAGTTGCGACGGCAATACTCGCCGACCTTTGCGGGCAGTTCCTGAGCCAGACGGCCTTGCATCTCGACCAAGACCATGCGGACTTCGCTCTTGGAGATCGTCGGGTAGTCCTCGGTCGCCCGCAGAATGAAGTCGTAGAGCTCACCGGCCACTTCGGTCCCGTTCAGCCCGCCACCTACCACCGCGAAGCTCAACAGGTGGCCGCGCTTGCCGGCCGCCAACGCATCGGCGCGCTCGAGGAGCCCGACCACATGATTTCGCACCTGGATCGCGTCGCCCATCGTCTTCATGGTGAACGCGTGCTCTTCGAGCCCCGGTATCCCGAAGAAGGCCGTCACGCTGCCCGGAGCGAGTATGCAGTGCTCGTAGCGCATCACCCGCTCATCGCCGTTCTCGTCGATGTACTCGACGGCGCTCTCCTGCGTGTTCAGGCGTTGCACCGTGCCCTGGACGAAACGTACCCGCTTGAACATCCGGCGGATCGGGTTGACCGCGTGCAGCGAATCGATGAGGGCGGCCGCGACCTCGGCCAAGAGCGGCGTGAACAGGTAGAAATTGGTGCGACTGATCAACGTGACCTTCGCATCGAGCTTCCTGCGCAGCAACCGGTCGAAGCGGCGCGCGGCGTTCACTCCACCGAAGCCGCCGCCGATAATCAAAACATCCGTTAGGTCGTCCGTGGAGGACACGAGGTCACCTTTCGAGAGACCGCGTCGCGCTCAGCGCTGCGGAGCGATGGCCGTCATCGTTATGACGTCGCCAGCAGCGCGTGAAGTTGCTCCGCCGCCGCCAGCCCACTCAGAAACGCTCCCTCTATCCGGTCTCCATGCAGCCAATCCCCACAGACCGCCAGGCGCGCCTGATCGTCGAGTAAACAACCCTCGCTGCCCGGCACCGCCGCGCGGGCGTAGCGCCAGCGGTGGGCCGCGAGATGATGCGGCTGCACCGGCGACACGCTTGCGGCAGCGAAGAAGACCTCTGTCAGCTTGGCGGCGACAGAATCGGAGTCCGCCTCGAGCTGCTCCGTCGTCCAATCGGGCTTTGCGTGCAAGACCCAACATTCCGGCGTCGACGGACGCCCCGGCTTGCTGGAATTGCGCGCGACCCAGGCCAGCGGCCCGTCCTCGATGAAGGCGCCGTCGAACTCCGCAGCCAGGGATTGCTCGAACGCGACCATCACCGCCCAGCATGGGAGCATGGTCGCCGCGTCGCAACGACGGGCCAGACGGGGCGCTGCGCCGCGGAGAAGGGTCGCGCTCTGCGCCGGCGGAGCACTCGTCACGACGGCGTCGAACTCGCCAACGTCGTCCCCATCCGTCGAGAGCTGCCAACGCCCACCGCCGGCGTTCCTG
>JBDHAI010000201.1:0-5608 GCA_039588155.1 Gemmatimonadota bacterium
CAAGACCTCGAGAGCGGACTTGGGCAGAGATCCGTCTGCGTTTGTATGTGCTAGAAAGAGAATCTTCTCCATGGTCAACTCCTCAGCCATTCAACGATCTCCCGGGCGATCTCTTCCACCGGAACATCTTTGACGATTCTTGTCTCGCGCCGTTGCTGAGGCACTTCGACCTTCACATACGTAACACCATCCGCACCGACCGCCGCCGGTCGCGCCTTCTGCAATGCCGGCATGACCGTCCGCATGTTCTGCATTCCGACCTGAGGGTTGTTGGGTGGCTCAGGCAGCTCACCGGTCGACCATGAGATGCAGAGCGGTGGGCCTTCGCAGATGGAAACGAGATACCGGCCTCCCTCGATCCGTTCCCACACGCGCAGCGAATCGTCGTCCTGAATTTCGAGCCTGTCGACAGCGAGGAACTGATCGGTCATGCCCAGGCGTTCGCCGACCATCTGCATAGTGACACCGGCGTCGCGGGACGCCGAAGACCGGCCGCCGAAGAGCAGCAAGCGCGAGCGGTCAAGCCCCTCGATGCTCTCGATCGCCCCGGCCAGCGCTTCGGCGACCTCGTAAGCATCGGTGAATCCGCCGGCGGGGCCGTCGAGCGCGACCAGCTCGAAGGGGACTTTTTGAGCGATGTTCATCATCAGTTGTTGGAGCCGCGCCTTGGGGCCGAGACTGACCAGCCAGACCCTGCTGTCACCGACCTTGCCGGCAAGGTGCGCGGCCTCGTAGAGCGCGTGGGCGGCCCAGGGGTCGAGGACGGACGGCAGCATCATTTCGTTCTTTAGCCCGGGGCCGCTGGGACCCTGCACTGGCTCCAAGGTCTGGAGCGGGTCGGGTACGAGACTGCCGCAGACGACTATGTGGAAAGCTGGAGTCATTCGCTTAGCCCGTCGGTGTTGAGAGTAAAGTGAACGCCCTAAAGACCAATTCCCACCGATATCTGGAACACACGATTCTTGATGCTGCCGTCCTCTACCTTCCAAATGTCCATCGTGCTCACGGCGTAGGCCAGGTCGAGTGAGAAGAAGAGCAGCTGACCGCCAGCGCCAATCTTCCAGCCGAAGTCGAACGACTCGGTATCGCCGCAGCTGAAGGCGACGCCGTTCAGCGCCGGATCGTTCCTGGCAGCGCAGTTGATCTCGAAGGCGAGGTTGACCCCGCCGTAGCCGCGCAGCATCAAGAACTTGACCCGGAGCATCAGCGGGACCTCGAGATAGTCGAGATCGACGGCCGCGCCGCCGACCCCAAACCCCTTCTGGCTGTACAGAACACCCAGGTGCAAGCCCAAGAGGCCGCCGCGGCTAGCGAACGCACCGAAATGCCAGGCCGTACGGTCGTCCGTGCTAACGTCCGCTCCCGCAGCGCTGGCGCTGACTCCGGCGAGGTTGACGCCACCCACGAGGCCGATCTGCGCAAGCGCAGGAGTAGCGGCGCTTACCGCGAGCAACACAGTCAGAACCACAACATGTGCAAGTCTCATGGTTTGTCCGCTACCTGGTTCGCAGGCATCTCCGGCCCGACTCAGTTCTCGGCGGAATGTAGGCCACCGGCACCGGCGCGAAGCTCGATGCCTGAGCGCATGGGATCCCCATCCGACAGGATGCAGGCCCAGACGCAGGCGCCGCAGTGAATGCACTTCTCGCGATCGAAATCGGGGACGCCTGAGTCCGCGCCGGGCGTGATGGCCTCGCCCGAACAGATCTCGATGCACAGCTTGCTCTCACAACCCTCGCATGCGCTGGGGTAGACGAATGCGATGTGGTCGGCGAACCCGGGCGGTGCCTGGACCTTGCCGCCCATCAACAACGCGTCCTGGTGTGATACGAGCAGCTTGCCGTCGTAGGGAATCTCAGGCCAGCCTGCGACCTGCATCAAGGCGTCGTGCAGCGATGTCCCCTTCGCCGCTGCCTCGCCTCGCAAACGCGTAACTTCCTCCGGGTCGACTCGACCCGCGTAGTACTCTTCCAGCGAAGGGACCCGCTCGCTGGCTTCCTTCACGGGGCCAGAGACGTTGAGCTTTCCCTTGGTGATGCCGCTGAGACCCATCCCGATGATGCCAGTGAGGAACCCGCGCCGGAATCCGTCACGCGCCTTCTCAGCGGTGCGGGCATCTTTCTCCAGCCAGCTCTCACGACGGCGTCTGACGTAGGCTTCGTCGAGGTTCTCCCGAGTGAATGGTTGGTTCGCTCGCAGGAGCTCGATGACACCTTCGGCGAGCTTTATGCCGGTGGTCCAGGCTTCGTCGACGCCGGACCCGGTCAAGATGTTCGTGCTGCCCGACCCTTCACCGATACGCGCGTAGCCGTCGCCCACCAGGTGCGGCTCGGCGCGGCGCCCCGATTCGAGCAACGTCTTGGCACCCCAGGAGCGCAGAGTGCCGCCTTCCAGGTAGCGCCACAGATAAGGATGAAGCATCCAGTGCTGCAGATATCGATAGCTCGTTCGCACCGGGCTGTCGAACCACGAGGGGACGAAGATCCCCAGGGCCGCGACGTTATCCGGGTAGACGTACAAGAAGCCGAAGATCTCGGGCTCGGGATAGCCCACGGTGTGGAGGACCGTACCGGGCTCGAGCGGGCAGCTGTCGGGAAGGTCGACCACCATCTTCATCCCCACCGCCCAATCGCGGCGTTCGCCCGTCTCCGGGATCCCGAAATGCCGGTCGAGCTTGAAGCCGACGGGTCCGACGGGTCCATCGCCGACAACCGTCAGCGCGGCGCGCACATCCATGCCGGGCATGTAACCGTCGGCTGGAACCCCCTCCAGGTCCGTTCCCTGGTCGACGAGCCGGACGCCGACGACCCGATCGTTCTCGATGAGAGGTTCGCTTACGGGCATCCCCGGCCAAATCTGCACCGTACCCGAGGCCAGGAGTTGCGAGCCGACCCAATTCATGAACTGTCCGATGGATAGGACGAGACCCGGCTCCTTCTTCAGAAAGTCGGGGATGAACGGCAACTCGACCGCGTGATCACCGCTCTTCAGCACCGGGCTGGCTGTGGCGGAGAGGATGTCGAGACCCCTCGTGCCGCCGGGCCGCCGGCTGGCGCCGACAGGATCGCGGAGGTACACCAGCTTCTCGTTCGTCACCTCGTGGGCCAACGAGATCTGACCAGGGTCGAGATCCGGGAACGACTCCAGAATGCCGCGGGCCCGGGTGACCACGCCGGAGACGCCGAACCCCATGTCGGCGGCGCGCTCGTAGCACATGACCTGCAACGGCATGCCGGGCACCGCCCGGCTCATCAGATGGGGCCGGAGCTCGGGGTCCTGCATGGCCCGCGAGAGCGTGGTGAGAAAGCCGCCCGTCGCCGGACCGAAGCCGACGCAGACGATATCGACGTCCATGCTCTGGCGCTCGACGTTCGTCATCTCGGTCATCTAGTCAGGTCACTGCGGATAGTCGAGACTCTCCGGGATCATCACCCCGGTGAGGGCGTGTGCCGCTCGGTCTTTGGCGAGACGCGCCCCCGTCGTGCAACCCTCCAGCTTGTTGCGCCGCAGGGTGAACGGTTCGTAACCGGCAAAACGCACACAGGGACCCGCCTTGGCGGGATGCTCACCGTCCTCGTCGATAACGTCGAGCACGCAGGAACAGAGACCCGGTGCCACCGCTTCGAGCACCTCCAGTTCGCCGGCAGCGTAGATCTGCTCGCCATCCGTGTCCCAGGAGGGGTGACGATTGTAGCCGAAGACCAGCGACGAACAGATGCGCGCCACCTCACCGGCGGCGTTGGCGGCTTGCACGTGACAGAGGTCGGTGAAGAAATCGACGAAACCGGCTAACGCGTCGGCGAGCGTCGGGTGCTCGCCACTCCGGGCGTCCAGCTCCAGCACATCGAGGATCTGATAGCGGGAAGCCAGTATCCAGCAGAGTGCGTCCGCCATCGGGAACGTCACGCCCTGGCGGTGGCCTTTGTACAGCGGCGCGCCCTGGGCATCCTTCGCCTCGAGCAAATGCTGCAACGTCCAGAGCCAGAGGTCCATCGCCGACGCCAAGGTACAGGCACCGGAACCGGGACGCTGGCCCGCGATCGTCCGCATCTCCTTCATCCACTCTTCGAAGCGGGCGAGGAAGATAGGATGGGTCATGGTCAGGCTGAGTTGGCGACGCTGCACGGCTTCCGGGCCCTCATAGGTCGCCTCTAGCTGCGCGTCCATCCACTTCTGCGGTAAGAAGCCCGGACAGTCCTCGGTTATGCCGTAGCCACCCATCAAGCTCACGGCCTCACGCATCATGTTCGCTCCGTGACCGGTATTCCAGAGCTTCACCGCCGGGCAGAGCACGTTGGTCAACGAGTCTTTCGCCAGATACTGAACGAGCTCGTTCGCCTCCAGCTCCTGGAAACGGGCAGCGTCGCGCTTGTCCTCCGCTGCCGCCGCCAGTCGCACGAACTCCACCGCCGGGTCGGTCATCTTCGCCAGCGCCCGGATCGCCTTGCGACCCTTGGGGATCCCGTGGTCCGCGAAGATGCGCTCGCGCCGATGATCCAGCGGATCGAGCTCGTCGAACAAGCGCGCCGTCGCCAAACCGAGGGACGTGCCTGCCTCACCCATCGCCCAGATGTCAACCAGCCGATGCAGCACGTCCTCCTTCTGCTGTAGCCCCAGCTCGTGGCGCGGCGTGCCCGGATGATCCGACTCGCCGCCGCGAAAGCGACCGCGCTGGTAGCGGATGACCGGCTCCACCGCCGAGAGGAGCTTGGCCGAAGTCATCAGCCCGACGGTAACACGCGTCCGCCTGAACACGGCATCGATGATCTCGCCGTGGTGGAAGTTGGGGATGAGGACCCCGTCCTTTACCGTGTAGCCGCCGATGATGCGGCTAGCGGGCACATCGAGACTGAACGCAGGATCGCTGGTGGACGAGAGCTGGTGCACCAGCTTCTTCGTCGGCGTGCCGCGATCGTAGATTCCAGGATCGGTCTCCTCCAGCACGATCATACAACTGCCCTTGATCCGTTCGTCACCGGAGTCGACGGCGGCAGAAACAAAGTTGGCGAAGGCCATATTGGTGATGAAGCGGCCGCGTTTTTCGACGTGCAGCAGCGGCTCTTCGCCGTCTGGGCTCGGTTAAAGCGAAGGCGCCCCGCCAGTGTTTGCGGTCCTCGCCGGGTTGCGCCGGGGCCGAACGGCGCGAATAGAGCTCACGCTGCTCCGGAGTCCCTTTCTCGTAAATCGGGGCGAGCCCCAGGTGGCCGGCCATGCCTCCAGTCGCCGCGCCGCCGTCCACCCACGCCAGTTCGAGCGCGGCCAGCGCCAGCGCGAAGTTCTTGGGCCCCTCGATGAAGCCTCCGTACTCCGGATCGAGGAAGACCGATGTAATGCCGGCTTCGTCGTACGCCTGCAGCAGCGCGTTCTTCTCCTCGGTCCACTCGTGCGTGTTGCGTGCACCCGCCGCCACCAGGCGGGCCACGGGTCCCCTGGCTACAGAGCGAGCCGACTGCACCAGCATCTGCAGATCGTAGCGGTCGCTGAACCGCCACATGATCTGCCGCACGTCGTCTCCGGGAAGCGTGCTGAGCATGGGTTGCTCTACTATGTCCGCCTTGGCCGTGCTCATACCAGCGGATTCCCCCCTTTTACTGGTCCTTGGACTTTA
>JBDHAI010000202.1:0-5772 GCA_039588155.1 Gemmatimonadota bacterium
ATCTGGGACCCCCGATTTTGTCACGCACTTCTATATTACGACGCAAGAGAAGGTCGACGTGAACACGTATTACTCGGGCTGGGGCTACTACGGCGGGTACGGCGGCGCACAGACCTACGTGAACCAGTGGACCCAGGGCACCCTTGTCGTCGATATTCTGGACTTGGCCGAGAAGGATCTGGCATGGCGCGGTTGGGCCACCGGTGCTGTCGATGACTACGATCGGAAATCGCCCGAACAGAAGACCGCTGATATCAATAAGCTCATCGCAGGGATCTTGAAGGGGTTCCCGCCGGGCTCGTGACTACGGTAGATCGATTTCGAGTTGGAACAACACGTGGATTGCGCTTAAGGAGTACACTATGAGGAACGTTGGCCGTCTCGCCGGTTTCTTGACTCTGCTCACGCTCGCCCTGGGTGCGGCGGGTTGTTCGTCAGTGACTTACAACAACGACTTCGATCCTACGATCGATTTCAGCAGCTTGCGAACGTACGCCTTCTTGGAGGCCGCCGATCCGACCCAGGCCGATCGAGGCTTGGACGACTTCACGGAGAAGCGGGTGATGTCCGCTGTGGAGGATGAGCTCGGGAATATGGGTTATGAAAAGGCGAGAAGCGGGGCGCCGGATTTCCTCGTGAACTTCTACCTGACCACGCAAGAACAGCTCGACGTCACGACTTACAGCACGGGCTGGGGCTACTACGGCTGGTACGGCGGAACGCAGACCTCGGTGCGGCAGTGGACCGAGGGTACGCTCGTCATCGACTTTATCGACGTGTCGGAAAAGGACCTCGCCTGGCGCGGCTGGGCAAAGGGCGAGCTGCAGCCGAACCTGAGCGCGGACGAGAGGACGCGCAGGGTGAACGAAGTCGTCAAGGGAATCTTGGGCCAGTATCCTCCCAAGTCCTGAGCCAGGTCCGGGCCAGAGCCCGGAACCGGCATGGCGCGGGCGGGCGCAGCCAGACGGTTGCGCCCGTCTTGCATCGGCAGAGCCCGCACGCCCGACCTCCCGGTTGACCTCCTCGTCGGCGCTGTCCATCTTCGGCGGATTCTGAGTCGGGGAACACAGCGTCGGTGTGCGGGTTCCAGTAGGCACGCTCAAGCGATATCTCAAGCAAATAGGGGTTGAATGAGATTCGACAAGAAGGTGTCGAGAAGGCGCGTTTCCGCGACCGCGACTCAGGTACTCGCCTGCGTGGCGGTCGGATCGTGGCTGGCCGCGTGCTCCAGCGCGTCGTCGGATGACCCGGAGTGGGTCGCAACGATCGACGGGGCGCCGGTGACGATGGCCGAGGTCGAGGACGTCCTGGGTGACGATTTGGCGCAGATGGACCAAGAGTATCGCCGGCAGCGCCATCAGCTGGTCGAGGCGGGTCTCGATCGCGCCATCCGTGACCGACTGCTCGAGGAAGAGGCGGCGGCCCGTGGGTTGAGCGTCGATGAGGTGATCGCGGCAGAGACCCGCGGCCTCGCGGTCAGCGATGCGGATGTCGCCGCGTTCTACGAACAGAACCGCGCGGCGCTCGGCGGTGGCAGTCTCGAAGAATGGTCGCCGAGGATCCGCCAATTTATGGAAGAGAATCGGCAGCAAAGCGCGCTCAACGATCTCGGGGCTCGGCTGGCACAGGGTAAGGACGTCGTCGTCCTGCTCGATCCGTATCGCGTCGAACTGAACAACGAGGGTTCGCCGATCTTCGGCCCCGCAAACGCTCCAGTGACGCTGACCGAGTTCTCCGATTTCGAGTGTCCGTACTGCGGCCAGTTCTTCCCCACGCTCAAGCGCTTAGCTGAGACCTACGGTGATGATCTCAAGGTCGTCTATAGGCAGTACCCGCTGGACACTCACGCTCACGCCTGGAAAGCGGCGGAGGCGTCGCTGTGCGCTCATGATCAGGACAGGTTTTGGGAGATGCACGATCTGATGTTTGAGGAGCAAGGTACGCTGGGTGTAGAGTCGTTGATCGAGAAGGCCGAGCGTTTGGGTCTGGATGTCGGCCAGTTCCGCGCCTGCCTCGACTCGGGCCGGCATGCCGAGCAGATCCGCCGGGACATGCGAGAGGCGAACCGGATCGGCGTCGACGGCACGCCGGCGGTGTTCGTCAACGGCATCCCGGCGCCGGGTGGTGCCGCACCTTATGAGGTCTTGGCCGAGCTGATCGATGACGAGCTGGGTCGGGGCGGTTGATGGCGGCCCAGCGTGGGGCTGGCGCATCGGCCGGTGAAGTCCCATACTGGCCAGCGTTTTGAAACCCTGGAAGTCCCCCGATCGGGTTAACCGACCCCGATCTTGCGCCTGGAGCGGTTCTCGAGCTCCCGGTGCCACAAGAAACTACCGAGGAGGAGTGAAAGAGATGATGAGGAGTTTGTTCGGTGGTAACCGATCCTACGCGCTGAAGCTGGGCCTGGCGCTAGGTGTAGCCTCTCTGGGATTTGCCGCCTGCTATCCAGGCGAGATCGCTGACGTGGCGCAGACGGATCTGACGTCCACGATCTACGCCAAGGAGGCCCCCTGGGGAACGATCAGCACGGTCACCGTGCTCGACACCGTGGTGCACGTCGTACCGGAAGGCACGACCGACACCATTGAGATCTCCCGCGACTACGACGCGCGGATCATCCAGAACACCGTATCCGGTTTCCAAGCCTACGGGTTTTCGCTCATCGAACCGGATGCCGTCACGGACACCAATCAGCCCGACGCGTTCGTGTTGATCTCCATGTCTGCCGCTAGGAACACGGTGGTCTGGCGGCAGCCGAATTGGTGGGGCTACTGGGGCTGGTATCCCGGGTGGCCCGGCTGGGGTCCCGGCTGGGGCTGGTACTATCCGCCGTGCTGCAGCTACGGCGCCGCGCAGTATACGAGTGGCTCGATCTTCGTGGACATGCTGGATGCCCAGGAGGCCGCGAACGACAGCGTCCCGGTACTCTGGAGCATGGCGGTCAACGGTGTGGTGGGCTCGAGCGCGGCCGGGACTGAGAATCGCATAGACACAACCATGGGGTGGGGCTTCGACCAGTCGCCGTACCTGCAGGTGAGTCAGTGAGTGGCTCCGAGAACAACACTTACGCTAGGGTATGAAAACAAATGAAATCACGACTTCTTGTATCGTTGCTCCTGGTGTTCGTGCTCGGAACGCCGGCGTACGCCCAGGACTGGTTTTTCGGGGTCGCCTACGAGACCTCTCTCGCCAGCGGATCGGCGGCGGACTTCGCCAAGCCCTTCAGCTTTCGCGGTGCGTCCTTCGCCGGACGGCGGATGATCCAGCCGAACGTCTCGGTCGGGTTCTTCGTCGCCTGGCACGTCATGAACGAGGACGGGGTGGCGAGTACGAGTCTCGACACCGAGGGGCTGCAGGATGGTGTGGATCTGACGGGCTACACCTTCCGCTACATCAACGCGTTCCCCGTCCACGCAACCCTCCACTGGTATACCGGGAGACCGGGAGACACGCGGCTGTATGTAGGAGGTGGCGCTGGCATCTACTACATCGAGCGTCGGGTCGAGGCGAACGTGTTCGCCGTGACCGAGGACAACTGGCACTTCGGTGCCGCGCCCGAAGTCGGGATCGTGACACCGCTGGGCTGGCAAGCCAGAGGCTATGCCGGTGCCCGCTACAACTGGGCAGCTTCCGCGGGAGGCTCCGGCTCGATCACGTACTGGAACTTCTTCATCGGGGTGGCGTGGATGTAGCTCGACGCCAGCCGAACGGCGAGTAGAGACGCCCGGGCGCCCAAGGGAGCCCGGGCGTTTCTCTTGTGAGAGCCAGGCGCCGCTTCGTCTACGGCGGAGCTGTGGCGCGATAATTGATGACCGGCGCGGCTCTTCTCGGGAAGATGAAGCCCGTACCGAGACTGAGTACCCAGCGGCTGCCCGTCACGTCGTCTCCGAAGCGGTAGGCGAAGTCTATGCGGCCGGTCGTCGGGACCGTGGTCAGTGCGGAGCCCATTCTCAGGCCGACGCCCAAGTTTCCTCCGAAGCGCCGATCCTGATCGGCGTACCAGGCGCCGCCGTAGTCGAGGAAGCCGGCGAACCCCACACCGAACAGGTTGAGCAGAGCGTCCCAGACGAACCAGCGGTGCTCGGCGGAGATCCACAGCATACGAGTTCCCACGAACGAGTGGGGCTCCCAGCCCCGGGGCGCCGACTCGAAGCCGAGGTTGAACTCCTGGCCGGGCGGTGTGTTCTTCTGACGGCCCCATTGTATTTGTGCCATCGTCGCGTGGCGGGGGTGAGGCTTGTATCCGAACGCCAGGTTGGCGACGATGCGACCCGAGTCCGGGACCGTCTCGTTGGGGAGCCAGTTCAGGTCGATCGCGCCCCAAACGAAGGCAGCTTTTCCGATCAGCGCTGTCGACGAGAAACTCAACCCGGGGCCGATCGACGTCTCTGGCCAGCCGAAGGCTTTCGGCGCCAGCGTGCCCGTGACTCTGAGCGTCGTACTCAGGTCGACGTCTTCGGTGCCGAATCCGTTGAAGCCGCGCACTTGCAGGAAGCGGGCGCGTTTGATCTCCACGTAGAGGCCCAAGGTCCCGGTAATCGAGTCGGGCACCGGCGATCCGGCGTTCTCCTCGGGCACGTACTCCTCCTGGCGGTATCCCGCCGTCCCCACGAGCCGCAAGTATTGGGTCGACGTCGCCTTGCGTGCCAGGCCCGCCGTCAGGTTGTGGAGTGTGGCCGAGCGCCGGAAGCTGGCGGTATCCAGCGTGGCGGAATCCTCCCGGCGGTATCGGAACACGCGCTGATCGGCGGCCAGTCCGTCGTACATCAAGGAATTCCGGGTCTCGAAGGCTCGGAACGGCAGGCCCGCCTTCCAGTTGCCGTTCCGTCCGTCGGAGAGACCGGCGTAGTTGCCGCCGGCATCGAAATTGGAGCCGAACAGCCTCTGGAAGTCGAGCGTCAGGTTGAGGCCGTCGCGATCGACTTCCTTCACATACGCGATGTAGAACTGATTGCCGGTCCCCAGAAGATTGACCTCGTTGATGCCGAAGGTCCCCGTCCAGTTGCCGTCCGACGCCACCTGGAACTTGAACTTAGGTTTCGTGCTCCACGCGCGCCGAGTCGTATGGCTCGCCTTGTTTGAACAGCAGATTGTTGCGAATAAACCCCGGACGTGTGGTGATGTGGAGCTTGTTCATGACGCGGAAGACGGTGCTCGTCTGTGCTTGCTGGTCGCTGAACACGTTGTCACGGACGATCACGACCGTGTCGATGACCGGCCCTGCCGCACCTACGGCCTGCGCCCGCGCGTCCGCAGAGCCTGTCAGCGTTACAAGAGCGAGGGGTCCCCAAACCGTGAATGGAAGGCGCATCAGGTGATAGTGTCCCTCGGACGGGCAGGCGTGGAATCAGGTAGTACGAAGGCGCATGGCCACCGAGACGATCGCTGCAGAATCTAGCTCCCCTCGGTCTCTCGCGACAAGCGAAGGGTCGGTTGGCCTCCCTTGACCTCCGTGATCGCTGCCCTATGTTTGCGGGCCGTTACTGCCAACTAGCCGAAACGCAGGGCGAGTTCCGGTGAGCCCACCGGCCCCGACCTGCACCAATGCTACTAGGGAGGTACCCGCAATGCGTGTGATAAAGGCAATCTTTGGGCTGTCGCTGGTCGCCGGGCTTCTCGGCTCCGCCACTTCTGCCTACGCTCAGGAGGCTCACGACAGGTATATGGAGCTTCTGCGATCGGACATCCGGGCTCAGAAGGTCGAGGTCATGACCGAGGCCTTGAAGCTTACCGGCGAGCAGGCGGACGCCTTCTGGCCGATTCACCGGGAGT
>JBDHAI010000203.1:0-5709 GCA_039588155.1 Gemmatimonadota bacterium
AATCATGCACGAGAACCTCCGGCGCGTGCACGCGGCGGGTGTGACGATCGCCACCGCCACCGATGCCGGGAACCCGCTGACGCTCCACGGCCCGTCGATCTACAACGAGATGGAAGCGATGCAGGCCGCCGGAATCTCAGCGAAGGATATCGTCGTCATGTCCACACGGAACGGTGCGCTCGCCATGAACCGGCTGGACGACTTCGGCACGCTCGAGCCCGGCAAGATCGCGGACCTCATCGTGCTCGCGGAGGACCCGAACGACGACGTGCGGGCGTTTCGCAGCCTCACTCACGTGATGCGGGCCGGTGTGCTGCGCGAACAGCGCGAGCTCGCCTACCGTTAGCCGCGACGACACCGACGGTCGAGCCAAGACCTCCCCGGCTGGATCGTGTCGGCGCTGGCCCTGGTGCTGATTCTCGGCTTTCCGCGCGGGTTCGCAAAGAGCACTAGCCGACCCGGAAGGGTTCAACGTCCGCCAGCGAAAGACCCGGCACGCGCTCGAACTCGCGACGATTGAGCGTCGCGACATCGATGTCGTTCGCCACCGCCGTTGCCGCCACCAGCATGTCGTGGGGACCGATGGGCTCACCTCGTCCGGCAAGTTCGGCCCACAGTTCGGCATGGCGGCGGGCCTCGCGCAAGCCGAACGGCAGCGTCGGGATCCGCTCGAGCAGAGCTTCCACGAAGGCACCGCGCCGCGCTCGAATCGCCGGGCTCGTAGCCCGCTCGAAACCGAAGAGCAACTCGGCGGCGGTGATGGAGGCGATGGCGACTCCGGAATCACCCAGCGAATCGAGCAGCGCCGGCATGTCGAGCTTGCCCCGTTCCGCCTCGATGAGGACGGTGGCGTCGAGGATTACTCCCACCGTTCCTCTGCGGGTGGCAGCGTCCGACGTGTCTCGGCCAGCTCCTCCGCGAAGCGCTTCGCATCGGCGGGATCGAGATGCGGCAGCGCCGCCCAATCCCGAGCCAACTCGCCAGCAGGCCGCGTCAGGGGCGCTGGCGGCGTGAGATAGGCGACGGGAATGCCGTTGCGTGTCAGGATGGCGCTCTCACCCCGGTAGTAGACGCGATTGACCAGATCCGAGAAGTTACGAGCCGCTTCGGTGACCGTAAGACGCTGGGCTTCCTTGTTCATATAATCAGATTATCCGATTGTATGAGCCCCGTCAAGCGACCCCATCCAGAGCTTAGCGCACGACCATCAACCCAGGCTCAAAGCCATGCGCGTCCGACCCTTCCCGTCGGGGCTTTCATTCATGCGAGTCAGGAAGAACGGCCGTTAGCGGACACGAGAAGCCGGGCACGACGTCCTCTCCGTCGAGCGCTCCGTCCTCGCCGATCACGGCCAGGCTGCCGTCGCAGCGGAAGACGCGCGCCTCGCGCCGCTGCGGATCGACCAGCCAGGCGAGCCGTGTGCCGGCGGCCAAGAAGTCGCCGATCTTCGCCAGGACCGCGCCGGCGCGGTCGCTCGGGGAGAGCACCTCGACCACCAGGTCCGGCGCCAGCTCCGCGTAACCGTCTTCCGGGATGCGGTTCAGCCGCTCCCGTGAAACGAAGGCGACGTCGGGACCACGCACCGTGTCCGGATCGCGCTCGATCTTGAAGCCGGTATCCTGCGCGAAGACTTGGCCCAGCCTTTCCTTCCGTACGAAAGCGCCGAGCTCGATGGCCAGGTTCGCCGCGACCGCCCCGTGGCGCGTGCCCGGCGGCTCGCGCACCACGAGGTGTCCGCGGATAAGCTCCAGCACGTGGCCGGGAACGGAGCTTCGAGACAGCTCCTCGGCCGTCATCAGCTTCTCGGCGGTCATGTCGTTCAACATAGTGGCTCCATAGAGGACCGGCGAGCGCGACAGAGGCTCCGACTATCGGTCGCCTGGGTACACTAACCGTGATGGATCACCAAAGGCTCAACGTGGGGCGCTCGCCGAGCGAAGCTGGTTTCCCCACCCGGGCAGCGCCCCCCCTGGAAACCTGACTCGCGATTACGGCGTTTTGCGTTAGATTGCCCGATTCGCCGAAAGCGCTCGGCCCGACGCCGACCACCAACCCGTGACCTCGAGAGTCATGAGAGCACGACGCACACGCCGGACCACCGCGGCCCTCGCCGCCGCGCTCGCCCTGACCGCCTGCGGTGGCGGCCGAGGACAGGAGACGGCACCCAGCCCAGAACCGGGTTCGACCGCCGAGCTCGAGGCGATCTACCGCGCCCGGACCGACAGCGCCCGCCTGCACTTCAGCGAGGCCGACGTCCACTTCATGACCGGCATGATCGGCCACCACGGGCAGGCCCTCGTGATGTCGGCGATGGCGCCCACCCACGGGGCCAGCCCGTCGATACAGACGCTCGCCGCCCGCATCATCAACGCCCAGAAGGACGAGATCGCCACGATGCAGGCGTGGCTCCGCGATCGCGGTCAGCCGGTGCCCGAGCTCGAGATCACGGGAACGACGATGAGGGTGCACGGCGCCGACCACGCCATGCACATGCCCGGCATGCTGACGCCCGAACAGATGCAGGAACTCGATGGGGCCCGGGGGCCCGAGTTCGACCGGCTGTTCCTGACCTACATGATCCAGCACCACCAGGGGGCCGTCGACATGGTGCTCGACCTTTTCGCCACCGACGGCGCCGCCCAGAACAATGCGACCTTCAAGCTGGCCTCCGACATCCAGGTCGATCAGGCCACCGAGATCGCCCGGATGAAGTTGATGCTCGAGTCGCTGACCGCGCCGCAGCCCGGGCTGTGACCCATTGAAACTCACGAACTCTCGAGGAGACGTCATGACCTTCCCCGCCCCAACCTGTCGGCCCGGACTCTCGAACCTCGCGGCCCGTTTTCGGCTGTTATCGTTTACCGTCGCAACCCTCGCTCTGGCCGGTTGCGGGTCCAAGTCCGCCGCGCCGCCAGCCGCGGCACCGGCCGCCCAACCCGAAGTCGCGATGACCTTGGAGAGCGATGACCCGCGCGTCGGGCTCGAGCCCGGGCTGTTCGACGCCGAAGAGGCGATCTGGAACCTGCGCACCGTGTCGATGACGCCGCCGCCCCCGGAGTTCGTGGGCATGGAGAATTCGGACCTCGCCTTCAAAGGCCACTACGCCATCCAGGGGAACTTCAACGGCATCCAGATCTGGGACATCTCCGACCCAAGCGAGCCGGAACTCGTCGTCGCCTACGTCTGCCCGGCCTCGCAGAGCGACGTCTCGGTCTACGAGGACCTGCTGTTCGTCTCCGGCGAGGGGCTGGAGGGCCGACTCGACTGCGGGACGGAAGGCGTAAGAGAGGCGGCGAGCCCGGACCGGCTGCGCGGCATCCGCATCTTCGACATCAGCGATATCCGGGAGCCGCAGTACATCGCCAACGTGCAGACCTGCCGGGGCTCGCACACGCACTCGGTGCTCGTCGATCCGGACGACAAAGAGAACGTCTATATATATGTCTCCGGCGCCGCGCCCGTGCGCCCGGCGGACGAGCTGCCCGGCTGCTCCGGCGGCCCGCTGGACGAGGATCCCAACTCCGCGCTTTTCCGCATCGAGGTGATCCGCGTGCCGCTCGCCCACCCCGAACAGGCGGCGATCGTCAGCTCACCCCGGATCTTCAGCGACCTTGTGGCACCGCCCCGGCATGGGCTGGCGCCCGAGGACCTAGCCGAAGTCGAGCGGGCCCGGGCGCGCGGCGCGTTCGTCGCCGACGTCGAGGGCCAGCCGATGGTGCTGCCCGACCGCTGGAGCGCGGCGCGGCTCGACAGCATCGTCGAGGCGCGCGGGGGGGTTGGCGCGCCGACGGCGGAGGACAGCGCCGCGCTGCGCGAGTACATCCCGGAACTCGTGGCGCAGTGGATGGGCTCAGGCCCGCGTACCGGGCCCACCCAGTGCCACGACATCACGCTCTACCCGGAGCTCGGCCTGGCGGGCGGCGCCTGTGGCGGCTACGGGCTGCTGCTCGACATCAGCGACCCGGTCAACCCGACGCGCATCGATGCGGTCAGCGACTCGAACTTCGCCTACTGGCACTCAGCGACGTTCAACAACGACGGCAGCAAGGTCCTCTTCACCGACGAGTGGGGTGGCGGCGGCCAGCCGAAGTGCAGGGCCAGCGACCCGTATGAGTGGGGCGCCAACGCCATCTTTACCGTCGAGGACCGGCGTATGCAGTTCAAGAGCTACTACAAGCTGCCGGTCGCGCAGACGCCGCTCGAGAACTGCGTCGCTCACAACGGCTCGCTGATCCCGATCCCCGGGCGCGATGTGATGGTGCAGGGCTGGTACCAGGGCGGCATCTCGATCTTCGACTGGACCGATCCAGCGAACCCGATCGAGATCGCCTTCCACGACCGCGGCCCGCTGGATCCCAACCAGATGGTGATGGCCGGCAGCTGGTCCGTCTACTGGTACAACGGCCTGATCGTCAACTCCGAGATCGCCCGCGGTCTCGACATCTTCGAGCTGGTGCCCAGCGACTTTGTTTCGCAGAACGAGATCGACGCGGCCAACACCGTCAGGCTCGACTACCTGAACGCGCAGGGCCAGCCGAAGTTCTTCTGGCCGCCGAGCGTCACGCTGGCCCGGGCCTACGTCGACCAGCTCGAGCGGTCGGGCGGCCTTTCCGCCGATCAAATCTCGTCTGCCCGGCAGGCTCTCGACGACGCGAAGCAGGCGACCGGCGTCGCGCGGCGCGAGGCGCTGACGAAGTTGGCGACGGAACTGACCGGCGTGACGTATGGGTCGACCGACGCCGCCAAGGTGCGGATGTTGGAGGGGGCCGTGCGGGACCTGGCGGAGACGACGCGCTAGCGGGGCCAACGTGCTCCGCCACCGCTCAGCGGCCTGGCCGACACATTCTCTCTCCAGATCGCGTAGTGTGAGGTAGCGCCGGGCGCCTTGCCGCACTTTGGCGGATCCGTGGAGGACTCGACCAAATGAAAGCGATAGGCGCATCATCCGGTTCGTTGCTCCGGTCTTCCCATCGGGAGACCCGCTCCAACCGCTCGTGTGCCTCGACTAGGGTGTCGCCTTGAGTGACGCACCCGGCAAACTCCATGACACGAGCGGTATACGTCCCGGTTTCACGGTCGGGGATCACGACACGACAATACGGTTCTTTCAGGTAATCACTCGGTCTCTTCGCTGTACCGGCCATCATCTCAGTCCTCATCGATGATTCCATCGAGTACATCGATGTCCGCATCGAGCTGATCCAGAATCGCCCGCGCAGTGAATCGGTTCAGGTCGCCCGGATGGTTCGGGATGCTCAGCGGCCGCGCGTTTGGGAGCAGGGTGCTCACCCACGTGGGCTCCTTGCCCCGGGCATGTCGCTTCCGCCCGACCGCTCTCGCCAGCTCTTCGAGTTCACGCGAGTGGACTCCGCCGCGGCGGCGAAGCTCCTCAACCCTGCGCCTGAGGCGCGCGATCTTCTTCCCTTCCATGATATCATATACGATATCACCACATCGGTCAATGGCTATTCGCAGCAGTTTCAGCCTAGCACGGCTGGATCAACGACTGATCCAACGGGAATTCCGGCTTCGTCGTGCTCGGGGATTCGATCGCGCACATCGCCGACACATTCTCTCTCCAGATCGCGTAGTGTCAGGTAGCGCCGGGCGCCTTGCCGCACTTTGGCGGATCCGTGGAGGACTCGACCAAATGAAAGCGATAGGCGCATCATCCGGTTCGTTGCTCCGGTCTTCCCATCGGGAGACGGC
>JBDHAI010000204.1:0-4965 GCA_039588155.1 Gemmatimonadota bacterium
GCTCCAGCCTCTAATTTGCCTCTCATGTTCAAGCGTTTCCGCGAGAAGATCGAGCGCGCCCTCGAGAAGAAGGAGGCCGAGCGTCCCCTCACACGCGACGAGGTCGACCAGCTCCTGAGCGGGATGCGGGATGAGCTGATCGAGTTCCGCGCTCGGATTCCCAAGCTGGATAAAGAGGCGCAGCGGCTGTCGAAGCGGGCTCAGCAGCAGATCCAACGGGCCGAGCTGGCGCATAATAAGGCGCGCGAGGCGCAGGCGGCCGGAAACCTGGACGAGGCGCAGATGGCTACGGAGGCCGCGCGCCAGGCGCTGCAGGATGTGGAAGAGCTGCGATCGCAGTCCGACGAGATGCGGGGCGAGGCGGAGCGTCTCAAGGTCGAGTACGACGAGAAGATGGAGCAGCTCAAGTACGCGGAGCGAAATCGCAGCGCGCTAGTCGCGCGCTCACGCCGTGTAACCACTGGCCGCAAGCTGGATGAGATGCTGCGCGGGCCGGAGAGCGGGCTGCGCAGGTTCGAGCGGGTCGAAGAAGACATCGATACGGCGGAGGACTTAGCCGCGGCGTCTCGCGAAGTAGAGGAAGCATTGGGCGGGCGGCCGTCGATCCGCGAACTGGAGACCGATGTGGAGCTGCGCAAGCTCGAGGCGGCCAAGGAGGCCGACGAGATCGACAAGCGATTGGCCGACCTCAAACGCCAGATGGAAGAAGAGGGAGACTGAGCCGAACCCCGTCTCCCTCTCCATGACTCCCAGCAAGACGACCTAAGCTGTACGCTCTTCCTCCTTAGCGAAGAACGGTTTCCACACCTCCTCAGAAGATGGCGGCGTGAGCAGGCTCACGCCGATCAGCAAGCCGATCGAGATCAGAACCCCCGGGATGACGATGTACTCGCTGCTGGCGAAGTCGAACTCGTTGCCGACCAACGTCGCGGTGAAACCAACACCGAGGCGGCTGAGCACGCCGATCGCCAAGATGGTTCACATGCCGCCGGCGATGCAGGCGACGCCACCTTGTGGGGTGACGCGTTTCCAGAGGAAACATGCCAGTAGCGCTGGGGTGAGGCTCGCTCCTACCAGCGAGTACGCGTACAGGGCCATCGAGAGCACGGTCTCGAATTGGGTGAGCAAGACCAGGCCGACCAGCCCGAAGACGACGACGGAGCTGCGCTGGACCGTCAGCTTCCGCTGTTCTGCCGCCTGCGGGTTGATGAAGCGCTCGTAGATGTCTCGGCTCACATTCGTCGAGGGCACGAGCAAGAACGTGTTGCCGGTGGACAGAACGATAGCGACGGCGGCCGCCAGCAGGATCGCTCCACCTAGCATGGGCAAACCGTGACGAGCGACGAACAGAATGATCGTCTCGGAGGCTGCCCGGCCGATAATCGAGACCTCCTCGATCAGGTTCGGGTAAGCGGCGCGACCGACGATGGCCAGGAGCGCGAGCGCCGTCTCCAGAACAACGACCCCGAGAACCATCCCGATGACCGCCTTGCGGGCCGCGGCAGCGTTCTTCGCGGAGAAGAACTTCTGATACATGCCGCTCTCGCCGAGGAGGAGGAGGAACGTAGGCAGCGACACTCCGATCACCCAGAGCAGATTATGGCCGCCGAAGATCGAGAGATGATTCTCGGGCAAGGCCTCCACGACGGCTCCAAGGCCACCCACCTCGAAGACCATGTAGGGCAGAGCGAAGAGGATGCCAAGGGTGATGATCGTCCCGTTGAAGATGTCGACGGTGACGATCGACACCATCCCGGCGAGAGCGGTGAAGAGCACGATCGCTGCGGCCGTGATGTACATACCCATCTCGGGCGAGATCCGGCCGTCGGTCACGATGCTGAGGATCCAGCCGCCACCGCGGAACTGGTAGGCCGCGATGGTGACGTAGGCCAGGATGATGGCCAGAGTTCCGAGGAGGCGCGCCGCCGCGTTGTAGCGCTTCTCGAGCAGGTCGGGGACGGTGTACTCGGCGATGTGGCGCACGCGGCCGGCGATGAAGTAAGCCACGATCAGACCCATCCAGGCGCCGAACGAGAACCAAAGCTCGGCGATGCCCGTCCGGTAGGCGAGGCCGGCGCCACCGAACAGCGAGCCAGAGCCGATCCACGTGCAGACCAACGTGCCCACGAGCATCAGGACGGGTACGTTGCGGCCGGCGACCATGAAATCCTCGTGGCTCTTGACGGCGCGGGATCGCCAGAGGCTGACAGCGATGAGAACGAGTGGGTAGCCGAGTACGACCGCGATCAGCAGGTTCATAGAGCCTCTCCTCAGCAGGCTGCAGCTATCCGAAAGCGGCGGCAACGTAGTCGCCGGGTCGAGCGGTAGCAAGAGAGTTGCAGCCGTCCACCTTGTCGCAGTGAGCCATATAACTAGGATAGGGCGAAAGGAGCGAGTCCCGTTTGGAAGTCTACGTGATGCGGCATGGCGAGACGGTGGGAAACACCCAGCGAGTTCTGCTGGGTCGAGGCGATTCGCCGTTCACCGAGGCGGGCTGGCGGCAGCCGTTGGAGGTGGCCACGTACCTCGAGGACCTCCCGCTCGCCCGCATATTCACTAGTCCCATCGCTCGCGCCCGCCGCACGGCAGATCTCGTGCTCGAGACTCTCGGCCGACCGATTCCACTCGAGGCCGAGGACGCCCTGGCGGAAATCGATGCGGGTGAGTTCACCGGATTCACGTTTGAACAGGTACGCGATCGTGTTCCGGAGCACGCGGTGCTTGGCGAGTTCCGTTATCCGGGCGGCGAGTCGTGGTCAGACGTGCAAGCCCGGGCCGTTCAGTTCGTCTTGAGTCTGGAGCGCCGCCATGCCGAAGACGCCGTGCTGCTCGTGACCCACGCGGGTATCATCGCCGGCTTGGTGGCGCAGTACGTGGGGGAACCGATCGAGAAATACATTCGGATCCGCTTCGGTCACGACTTCTTGGGGCGGCTCACAGTCGACACTGGAAAGATCGTCGGCTACGAGAAGTTGACTGGGACGGTGGATACGTGGTTCTAGCTGCGAAATCGTGCAGGCGAAAAGCTTGACTGCAGGCGCGAATCGTGTAGGGTGAAACCTCGGTCGTACCCTCGCCAGTGTCGAACCCCTCGTTTCTTGAGGCGGGTGTCCGCTGTCCAGCCCCAGTGAAGGGTCCAGCAGACTCCAGCCCGACCGGAGAGCCACCGGATGCGAAAGAGCAGAGTCGGAGTCCACCTCGGTATCATCGCCTTGCTGTCGTGGAGCTGCGGCGACAGCACGGAGCCGCCGCGACCGACCTCGATTTCGGTCAACCCCAGTGACGTCACATTCGATGCCCTGGGCGGCACTCGACAGGCCAGCGCGCAGGTCCTCGATCAAAACGGCCAGCCGCTTCCCACTGAGGCGATCTCGTGGTCATCCGACGATGCGCAGGTGGCATCCGTCGACTCGACCGGCCTCATCACGGCGGTAGGAAACGGTACGACCGAGATCTCGGCGAGCTCGGGCACGCTGACCGGTAACGTCAGCGTGAACGTCGAGCAGGCTGCGGCGGAGGTTCAGAAGGTGGGTGGCGACGCACAGACTGGACTGGTCGGGCAGGCGCTGAACGAGGAACTCGCGGTGCAGGTGTTGGATCGGCTGGACAATCCCATCGCGGGCGTGAGCGTGGCCTTCGCCGTCCTCAGCGGCGGCGGGAGCGTGGCCCCGGTCAACACGACCACGAACTCGCAGGGCCGTGCCGCCACCACCTGGACTTTGGGGGCGTCCGCCGGCTCGAATACGGCGGAAGCGTCCGTCACAGGCGTCGCACCCGTGAGCTTTAGCGCCACCGGAGCGGAAGGCAGCGTTGCGGTGAACGAGGGGGACGGCCAGAGCGGACTGGTCGGTTTTGCTGTCAACGTCGCTCCGTCGGTGTTGATCTTGGATCCGAGTGACAATCCCATCGCGGGTGAGACGGTGACATTTACGGTGACCGGTGGCGGCGGCAGTGTGACCGGCGCCACTCAAACGACCAACGCCGAGGGTATCGCCGCGGTGGGCAAGTGGACGCTCGGGGCGTCGCCCGGTACGAACACGCTCGAGGCGACGACCGCGTTCGGCGCGGTCACGTTCACGGCTGCGGGTGTCACATCGAGCTACGACGTCGAGGTGCGCTTTCTGTCCTCGGGATCGCCGTCGCTCGAGCAGGCGTTCTTGGACGCCGCTGACCGCTGGGAGGAGCTCCTGATCGGAGACCTGGCGGCTGTCGCGATCGACGTTCCGGCGGGCAGCTGTGGCGCCGGCACTCCGGCCATCAACGAGACAATCGACGACCTGCTGATCTTCGCGAGCATCGACAGCATCGACGGGCCTGGAAACGTCGTGGGTCAGGCTGGCCCGTGCTTCATTCGCACGGCCAATCAGCTGCCTCTGCTGGGCCGGATGAGATTCGACGAGGCGGACCTCGCCAATCTGCAGGCCGGGGGCCGGCTGGGCGACGTGATTCTTCACGAGATGGGTCACGTCATCGGCTTCGGGACGGTCTGGGATAATCTGAGTTTGCTGGCGGATCCCGCCGGGTCGGGCGGGACCGATCCCCACTTCACGGGGGCGCGGGCCATCGAGGCCTTTGACCGCATCGGCGGGGCGGCCTACTCCGGGAGCAAGGTCCCCGTTGAAGCTACCGGCGGACCGGGCACGGCGGACGCACATTGGCGGGAAACGGTGTTCGGCAACGAGTTGATGACGGGATTCTTGAACCTGGGTTCTAACCCAATGAGTGAGGTGTCGACTGCTTCGCTGTGGGATGTGGGGTATCAGGTCAATCTGGACGGCTCCGACAGCTACTCGATCAGCCTACCGTTGCTGACGTTGAGTGCAGCAGCCACGATCAGCCTCGGCGATGATATCTTGCGACTGCCCATCTACGTCGTCGACGAGGAAGGCCGAGTCGTCGAGGTAATCGAGAGCCGCTAGGCCGATCACGGCGTCGCTGAACCCGGCCCCGTAAAGTGGATGATAA
>JBDHAI010000205.1:0-4962 GCA_039588155.1 Gemmatimonadota bacterium
GACCAGTTAGTGATGGCCGCCGGCGTCTGCCCAACACCCGTGGAGTACGGCGCGCTGGACGGCGAGCCGGCCCGGCTCTTCTTTCTGATGCTCGGCCCCTACGACCCCGACGGTGAACAGGTCAGGGTGCTGAGTCGAATCAGCCGATTGATGCGCGAGGGCTCACTGCGCGAGCGGCTCATCGCAGCGGCGGACGCCGGGCAGTTTCTCTCTTTACTCTGGGATGCCGAGAGCGCCCTCTGAGGCGTTTGCCGGCGGCCCTAACTGAACCGCATGACGGATTCCCTCTACAAGACATCTCTGAGGACGCACATGGCCGGCGAACTTCGAGCCGGGCATATCGGCGCGCGGGTGCGCCTCGTCGGCTGGGTCCATCGCCGGCGCGATCTGGGTGGCCGGGTATTCATCGATCTCCGCGATCTGAAGGGACTGGTGCAGGTATCGTGCGGCTCCGATTCACTGTCGGAGGACACACTGGAGCAAGCGCGCCGGCTCGGCCCCGAGGTGGTGATCGCCGTCGACGGCGCGGTCGTGGGCCGGCCGCCAGAAGCACGCAACCCCGACATGCCCACCGGCGAGGTCGAAGTCCAGGCCACGGATGTTAGGGTGCTGGCGCCGTCGGAGACACCGCCCATCCTGGTGGCCTACGGCGCCGATGAAGAGCTGGCCTCTGAGGAGCTGCGCTTGCGTTACCGCTTTCTCGATCTGCGGCGCCCGGAGATGCAGCGCAACTTCCAGTTGCGGCACCGGATCTGCCAGGCGATCCGCATATCGCTGACCGAACTCGGCTTTATCGAGGTCGAGACACCGATGCTCACACGGCCCACGCCCGAGGGCGCTCGCGATTACTTGACCCCCAGCCGTGTCAGCAAAGGCGAATTCTACGCGCTGCCCCAATCGCCGCAGCTCTACAAGCAGATACTCATGGTCTCGGGCTTCGACCGTTACTTCCAGATCGCGCGCTGTCTGCGCGATGAGGATCTGCGCGCCGACCGGCAGCCCGAGTTTACCCAGCTGGATCTCGAGATGTCGTTTGTGGCCGAGGATGACGTGTTCGCCGTCGGTGAAGCGGTGATGGCGGCCGTGTGGAGAGATGGCGCGGAGCGCGAGATTCAGGTCCCCTTCCCGCGCATGAGCTACCGCGAAGCCATGGAGCGATACGGCAGCGACAAGCCCGACCTCCGCATACCCTGGCAGATCGTCGACTTGAGCGACGAATTGCGTGGCAGTGAATTCCGCATCTTCCGCAGCGCCCTGGAGTCGGGAGGTCGCGTCCGCGGGTTGAGCGTGTCCGGTGGCGGCGAGCTCTCGCGTAAGCGACTCGACGAGCTGGATCGCGTCGCCCAGGCGGCTGGAGCGCCGGGGGCGCTCTGGACCAAGCTGACCGATACCGGCGCCCAGGGCGGATTCGCCAAGCAGCTCTCGGAATCGGAGATCACGCGGCTGCATGACCGTCTCGACGCCGGGCCGGGCGATCTCATCGTCGTCATCGCCGGTGCCGACGAGGTATCGAGCTCGGCGCTCGATGCGCTGCGACGTCACCTTGGTGTCGGGATGGGGGCGCTAGCGGAAGGCGACCGTTTCCTCTGGGTGACCGAGTTCCCGCTGTTCGAGAAGGATCCGAAATCTGGCGAGCCGGTGCCCAGCCATCATCCTTTCACGTCGATCCAGATGGAAGACGTCGACCGGCTCGCGTCGGACCCGCTGACGGTGCGCTCCAGGGCCTACGACATGGTGTACAACGGCACCGAGTTCGGCAGCGGCAGCATCCGAATCAACGAGCCCGACCTGCAGGAGAAGGTGCTGTCGGTGTTGGGGATTGGGCACGAAGAGGCGGAGCGGAAATTCGGCTTCCTGCTCGAGGCGTTCAGATACGGCGCGCCTCCGCACGGCGGATTCGCACTCGGGCTCGATCGCATCGTCATGCAGCTCGCCGGAGGCTCTTCACTGCGCGATGTGATCGCCTTCCCGAAGACTACGGCGGCGCGTGCCTTATTCGAGGGCGCCCCGGCGCCGATCAAGCCGGAGGAGTTGAACGAGCTTGGCCTCGAGCTGAGGCGCGGCGATGCCTAACCAAAAGACGAACTCGGCTCAAACCGTTCAGCACCGACTGCCCGCCGAGGGCGCCGACCAGCTCATCCTCGCCGGCGTCAACGATGCGAACCTGCAGGAGTTGGCGCGAATCTGCGGGTGTCGTGTCGTTCTGCGAGGTGATCACCTGGTGCTCTCAGGACCACTCGCCGACGTGGAGCGTTGCGTCCCCATCGCCGAGCACATGATCGACCTCGCGCGTATGGAAAAACCCTTCGCCGCGAGCGATATCCAGCGCTTCGCCGATGCAGCGAGCGAAACGACCGGCCTGGCGCCCAGCGCCTTCGATGCCAGCAAGATCATTCTTCCCGGCACACGCAAGATCATCATCCCGAAGTCGGCCGGCCAGAAGAGTTATATCGACGAGATCGCTCAGAGCGAAATCGTCATCGGCATCGGGCCGGCGGGCACGGGCAAAACCTACCTAGCCGTCGCCATGGCCGTCGACGCGCTCCACAAGAAACGGCTGCGTCGCATCGTGCTAACTCGCCCCGTGGTCGAGGCCGGCGAACAGCTCGGCTTTCTACCCGGCACGGTCGAAGAGAAGATCGACCCCTACCTGCGGCCGCTCTACGATGCGCTCGGCGACATGATTCCCGCCGAACAGATGCGGCGGCTGATCGAGCAGCGTACCCTGGAAATCGCGCCGCTCGCCTACATGCGTGGCCGCACGCTGGCGGACGCCTTCGTGATCCTCGATGAAGCGCAGAATACGACAACCCTGCAGATGAAGATGTTCCTGACCCGGCTGGGCTCAACTCCAAGGCCGTGATCACGGGTGACAAAACACAGATCGATCTGCCGCGGCGCGAAGACTCGGGCCTGCTGGAAGTCGAGCGGATTCTCCAGGAGATCGACGGGATCTCTTTCATCTACCTGAACGAAGCCGACGTGGTCCGACACCGGCTGGTGAAGGACATCATCCAGGCTTATGCCAGGACGCGGTCCAACGAGTCAGCATCCCGGGAGCGCTGATGAGTTCGGAACGGCAGAATGAGGGGCAGAAGGGGACGCCCCAGATAAAAGCGACGCCAGGCGGCCACTCCCAGAAAGGGCTGGGCCCGAAGGATCGCTGGCACAAAACCGCGGTTCAATTCCGCCAGATCTCCAGGCAACTTCCTTTGCGCGCCGGCACGCGCTATATGCACTACGCCTATCGCGTCGCCCTGCTGCTCTCCGCGGCCATCCTCATCGACCTCGCCTTTCCGGTGCAGCCGACGCCGGACCTGCCGGTGTTGGACACGGGAATGGTCGCCAGCGAGGACGTCATCGCGCCTGTCGCCTTCACCGTCTATAAGTCCGAGCCCGAGCTGACCCAGGAGCGCGCCGAGGCGGCAGCCAGCATATCACCCATCTTCGATCATCGGCCCGAGATGGCCGACAGCTCAGCCGCTCGGGCGACTGCCTTCTTCGATAGCGTCGCCGCTGCAGCCTCGAGTACAGACGATAGCCTCGAGCGACGCAGCGCCGTGGCCGCGGTCTTGGAGAGTTACCGCATTCCCACGTCCGAGAATCGCGTCGCGCTTCTTGCCCAGCAGGAGTTGCGGGACCAGATGGCCGCCGCCATGGAGCGGGCATTCGCCGATCTCCTGCGGCCAGGTCGGGCGTCGAACGCGGATCTCGGGACCGTCAGCAGCGGCGGAGTTATCCTGCGGTCGGTCGGCAACGACCAACGGTTGTCGCGGGAAGCACTCCCGACCATGCAAGAGTTCTACACTCTCGCCGGGGAGGCGGCGCCCACGAGCTTCGACGCTCCGGAGGTGACACTCTATCAGTTCCTGTTGATCCGTTTCTCGGATCCGACCATCCAGCTGAACCGAAACGCGACCGAAGCCGCCAGGGGCCAAGCACGCTTGGCCGTCGATCCCATGAAGTACCAGGTGCTCGAGGGCGAGAGGATCATCGCGGCCCACGAGCGGGTGGGGCCCGATGAGATGGAGGCGCTCCGAGCGCTGGAGTCACAGATCGTGCGGGCCGACGGCGGTGGTTCGTGGGAGGCGCAGTTCGGCGGTCTGCTCTATAACCTGCTGTTGCTGCTGATTCTCGGCTTGGTCGTCCGCTACTGGCGGCCGATGGTTTACGAGTCGAACCGGTCGCTGACGCTCATCTGGCTGCTCGTGCTTGCAGTGGCGGGCGGGGCCGCGCTGATCGCCTGGGCCGGCTGGCCCTCGCAGCTGATACCCGTGGCGCTGGCGGCGCTCATACTGGCGACGCTGTTCGACGGCCTGCTCGCGCTCGTCGCCGTCTTCGTGCTGGTCGGGCTGGTCACGGCGCGCTCACCGTTCATCGGCCTGACCGTATTGTTTCCGATGCTGCTGGGGGGCGCGGCGGCCGCACTCAGTGGCAGGGTCGTGACGCGCCGAGCGCACGCATGGACGTTCGCGGCGATCATCGCGGCAGCTTACATCATGGCGGCCCTGTGCCTGGGTCTGATCGGGCACTCCGGCCTCGACACGGTGGCGACCGGCGCCTTCTGGGGAACGATCAACGGCGTTGCCTCGGCACTGCTGGCCACTGGCATCCTGCCACTGGCGGAGAGCTTCACCAAGATCACGACGGACCAGACGCTGCTCGAGCTCGCCGACCTCAACCGGCCACTGCTCCGACGCCTGTCGCTGGAGGCGCCGGGCACCTACGCCCACTCGATCAACGTGGCCAATCTGGCGGAGGCGGCCGCCCGGGACATCGGAGCCAACAGTCTGCTCGAGCGCGTGGGTGTCTACTATCACGACATCGGCAAAGTGAAAAAGCCGCAGTACTTCGTGGAGAACCAGCCGCGCGGGCGCAACCCGCACGACAAACTGAAGCCCACCACCAGCGCCAGCATCGTGAGAGAGCACGTCAAGGACGGCCTCGATCTGGCCACGGAGG
>JBDHAI010000206.1:0-4959 GCA_039588155.1 Gemmatimonadota bacterium
CAGTGGTGGATCATCCCTCACATCAACCCGGACGGCGCCGAGCGTAACCGGAGTTGGCAAACAGAAGATGCGAACGCCTACCGTCTGAGCGCGTACCTGTCCGGCGCGATACGCGAGCTGCCCGGTGACGATGTCGAGTTTGGTTTCCCGAGCGACGACGACGACGCGGGGGCGCGTCCCGAGAACCGTGCGGCTTACGACTGGTGGCATTCGGCTGACGGACCGTTCGCGCTGCACGTCTCGTTGCACGGGATGGCGCTTGCCGCGGGACCCTGGTTCCTGATCGAGGCGGCCTGGCGGGATCGCTGCTCGATCCTCAAGCGGCGCTGCGTCGCTCGCGTGCGTGAGCTGAGCTACGTGCTGCACGACGTCGAGCGCCAGGGCGAGAAGGGGTTCTTCCGAATCGAGCGCGGTTTCTGCACCCGGCCCGATTCTCGCTATATGCAAGAGCACTTCACCCAGCTCGGCGACATCGACACGGCCCGGTTGTTCCGGCCCAGCTCGATGGAAACCATCCGCTCGCTTGGCGGTGACCCGCTGACGCTGGTCTCGGAGATGCCGCTGTTCATCACCCCGGGTGTCGGGGACGAGCTCGGCCCGCCCGACCCTGCCGCCCAAGAATGGAAGCGGCGCGTCGAGGGTTGGAAGCTCGAGCTGCAAGCCCGATGCGATCCGGCGTCCGTCGAGTCGGAGGCCTCCGCCCACGGCCTGCGGCCCATGCCGGTAAGCGATCAGATGATCCTGCAGTGGACCTTCATCGTCGCAGGCCTTGAGCAGGTCGAGAACATCTGACCTGCCGTTTCCTCGAATCCGCGGTCGACTATATTCCCGCCGCACTCCTCTACCGGGAGATCGATGAAGCATCTTACCAGTAAGAAGATCTTCATCTTCTGGGTGCCCCTCGCGGCCACCTGGTTCATGATGGCGATCGAAGGTCCTTTCCTGGCCGCGATCATCGCCAGGCTACCGGACCCGAAGTACAACCTGGCGGCGTTCGGCGTCGCCTTCGCCGTTGCCATCCTGGTAGAAGCGCCCGTCATCATGATCATGAGCGCCTCCACCGCTCTGGTGGAAGACCGCGACAGCTTCAGGAAGCTCCGTAACTACACTTATCTCCTGAACGCGGTCATCACCGTTGTCATGCTGGTGGTGCTCGTGCCGCCCGTCTTCGACTTCATCGCCAGGAGCACGATCGGACTGCCGGCAGAGGTCGCGACGCTGACCTACGGTGCTTTGTGGCTGCTGTTGCCCTGGCCGGGAGCCATTGGCTACCGCCGTTTCTTTCAGGGTATTCTCATCCGTCGCGGCCTGACGCGGTTCGTCGCCTACGGAACCGCCGTCCGCCTCACCGCGATGGCCACAACGGCTCTCATCTTGTTCCTTGAATTCGAGGTCGCCGGAGCCTATGTCGGTGCCGCAGCGCTTTCCGTCGGCGTAAGTGTGGAGGCATTGGCCAGCCGCTGGGTGGCGCGTGGGGCCGCGCGTGAAACTCTCGAGACCGAGCCCAAGGGCGAGCGACTGACCTACACGAGTATTACACAGTTCTACTATCCACTAGCGCTGACGTCGATTCTCGCCCTCGCCGTCCATCCAATGGTGACTTTCTTCTTGGGGCGTGCACCCTACTCGGTGGAGTCGTTGGCAGTCTTACCGGTCGTAAACTCGCTCTCGTTCATCTTCCGTTCGATGGGTCTTAGTTTTCAAGAAGTCTCCCTCGCGCTGTTGGGCAGGAAGTTCGAGCATGTGAAGGAGCTGGGCCGCTTCGCTATCGGTCTCGGCCTGGCGGCCTCGCTGGCGCTGGGGCTAATCGGCTTCACGCCGCTTTCCCGCCTTTGGTTCGAGACGGTCTCCGGGCTCAGCCACGAACTTGCCGCCTTCGCGATCGCGCCGACGCGGATCCTCTCGGTGCTTCCCTTCTTTGCGGTGATGCTATCGTTTCAGAGGAGCATCCTGATGCAGGGCCGGTTCACACGGCCCATCACCACAGCCACAGCGGTGGAGGTCGCCGGTATTTTGCTGTCGCTGATAGCGTTGATTCATGGCCTGCATCTGATCGGTGTGACCGCGGCGGCGATCGCCTTCGTCGTGGGCCGACTCGGCGCCAACTTCCACCTGATTCGACCGTGTCTAGGGGTCCTGCGTTCGGCCCAACCGCATTGAGGCCGATCAGGCGGGGATTTTGGGCTGGCCCGACAGACAGCAATCAACGGGACATACGTCGTGATTGGGGCCGAGATCGCCCAACGTGCGCCGCTCGGGCCTCTCGGTCATCCGCTCGACGATCAGCTCGCGGATCATCTTAACGAAGGCCGGAGCCGCGCTCACCGTCGGCACGCGAACCATCCGCAGGCCGAGCTCCTCGGCTTTCTCCACCGCCTCGATGTCGAGATCGAACAACACCTCCATGTGGTCGGAGATGAACCCGATGGGGTCGATGACAACATCTCCGATGCCCTTCTGCGCCAGCGCCTCCATGTGGTCGAGGATATCCGGCTCGAGCCACGGTATGTGTGGCGGGCCGCTGCGGCTCTGGTAGACCAGAGCGTAGTCGCCGCAGCCCGCGCCTTCGGCGATCAACCGGCAGGCCTCCCGGAGTTGCGGCTCGTAGTCGCTGTGGCGTGCCATGCTCAGGGGGAGGCTGTGCGCCGTGAAGGCAACGTGCGCATCGCCGCGGCGTACCGCTGGGATCTCCGCCAGGGCGTTCCGCAGATTCTCGGCGTTCGGCTCGATGAATCCGGGATGGTTGTAGAACACCCTCAGCTTGTCGAACTCCGGTGCTCCTGGGCCAACCGCCTCCTGGGCGCGGATGATGTCTTCCCGATACTGCCGGCAGCCGGACCAGCAACTGAAGCCCGACGTCACGAAGACTATGGCGCGTTGCACGCCGTCGTCGCGCATCTGGCGCACGGTGTCGGTGACAAAAGGATACCAATTGCGATTGCCGAAGTAGACGGGAAGGTGCGGACCGTTCTCAGCGAGCTCCGCCTCCAGAGCGGCGATCAGAGCACGGTTCTGTGAGTTGATCGGGCTGACACCGCCGAAGTGCTCGTAGTGATGCGCCACTTCGAGCAACCGCTCGCGAGGTACGTTACGCCCGCGGGTGACGTTCTCTAGAAAAGGCATCACATCGTCAGGGCCCTCGGGACCCCCGAACGACATGAAGAGCACTGCGTCGTATTCGCGCGCCAGCTCGTCGAACTTGGCTGCTTCCTGCGATTCCGCTCCCCGTACCGTCAACCTCTCGGTCTCCTCTGTCGCCTGACCACGACTCTTCCTCTCTTCAACCTGTTGATGTGCGGTCCGAAAGTACGCGCCTCACCAATCTGAATCCAGCTAGCGCAGCCGGCGCCCCCGTACCGTGAACTCCGCAGTCGCCAAGACGTCGCTCAACGGTATCGGGCCGAGGAAGCGACTGTCCGGCCAGCCAATGATGTCCCGGGTGTCCGAGAGGAGGACGACAGAATCGGCCGGCACGACCCAGGGTCCCCATTGGTACAACTCACCTTCCAACGCCAGCTCGGAGCGTGAAGCCGCTGGCCGCAGGATCTGGAACGGCCACGGCTGCCGTTCGCCGTTCAAGAAGATGGCCCCGGAGTTCATCGCGATGGTGTCGCCCGGGAGAGCGGTCACGCGGCGCAGGACGTGGAACACGCCGTCCTCGTCTTCGTAGCGAAAGATGACGAGATCCCCGGGCTCGATGTCACGCGCCGGACTCCAGGTGATGAAGTACTCGCCGGCCTTGAGGGTCGGTTCCATCGACGGGCCGGTCATGTAGTAGACCGATGGCCAACGCGAACCGAAGCGTGTCGACCAGAGGGCGAGCACAATCACACCGGCCAGTGCGATCGAAACCGCGCGCCGAACCCATGATAAGCTCCCGACAAATCCCCCAGCCGCCATCTGATCCTTTAGCAGAACTCCAACGGTTTCAGTTAGACGAAAACTGGTGATGCGAGTTCCTGCATTCCAGCCCGCTGGAACGCGCGTGTTCCAGCCAGCCTCGCTCGGCAGCTCCTGCTTCTAATACAGAAGATACCGGGCGCGTAGTTCGCTGAAGTCGGCGAGCTGATCACGCCACCCGCGGGTCGCTTCGTCGAGCGAAGCGCCCCCTTCTATGTGCTGCCGCAGCCGCGAGGTCCCGGCGAGCCGGTCGAAGTGTCCCGGCCGCCATTCCCAACGCTCGCCGGTGAGGCGCCGGGCCTCGATCAGCGCGGCGACGCCGGCACGCGTCGGATCGTAGATCGACCGATCGGTGGTGATGAAGCGCACGCCGTTCACCTCCTCGCCGCTGTACTTGTTGTCGTGAGCGCCCTCGGGCGTGAAGGTGACTACCTCGAAGCGCACGCCCGGCAGGTCGTAACCGTTCAGGCGCTTGGCCAAAGCAGCGCCGTCGAGCCAGGGCGCGCCGATCTGCTGGAAGGCGATCGGCGTGCCGCGCCCCACCGACAGGTTCGTCCCTTCGAACAGGCAGGTACCGGGATAGTGAGTGGCGCTCTCCAGGTCGGGCATGTTCGGCGAGGTCTTGATCCAGGGCAGCCCAGTTGCATCGAACCAGTCGGCCCGTTGCCAGCTTTCGACCGGGATCACGTGGAGTTCGGCGCCGATCCCGAAATGGTCATTGAACAGCTGGGCCAGCTCGCCGGCGGTCATGCCGTGCCGCATCGGGACGGGGTACAACCCGACGAAGGAGGAGTGCTCGGGCTCGAGGACGTTGCCCTGTACGTGTCGCCCGCCGATGGGATTCGGCCGGTCGAGGACGATGAAAGCGATATCGTGCTCGGCGGCAGCCTTCATAGCCAGGGCCATGGTCGACACGTAGGTGTAGTAACGCGCACCGATGTCTTGTATGTCGAAGAGCAGCACGTCGACACCCGCCAGCATCTCGGCTGTCGGTTGGAGCGACTCTCCGTAGAGAGAGTGCACGAGCAGGCCGGTGCGCTCGTCCCTACCGCTGGCCAC
>JBDHAI010000207.1:0-4954 GCA_039588155.1 Gemmatimonadota bacterium
GACTTGGCACCCCAGCCCGGCAGACCCGGGAAGCCGTCGGCGCTGTCCCCGACCAGAGCCAAGTAGTCGGGGATCGACTCTGGCGGAACTCCGAACCTCTGCACGACGCCGGCCTCATCGACGATGAGACGCTTGCGCCGATCGAATTGGACGACCCGCTTTCCGACCACGCACTGGGCGAGATCCTTGTCGGGCGTGCAGATGAGAACTTGCTCCACTCGCTCGTCCACTGCCGCCAGCGCCGCGCCGGCCGCCAGAGCGTCGTCCGCCTCGTAGTCCTCCATCGCCCAGACCGGCACGCCCAAAGCACGCAACGCGTCTTCCAGCAGGCCGAACTGCGAGAGCAGCTCGGGCTCCACACCTGCACCCGTCTTGTAGTCGCTCCAGAGCTCGTTTCGGAACGACTCTATTATATGGTCCGTCGCCACCGCGACGTGCGTCGCACCGCCGGCCAAGAGCGACAGCACCGACGCCACCACCCCTCGGACCGCGGCCACCTCCTGTCCAGCGTCGTTCATATGCTGGGGGAGGGCGTAGTAGTGGCGGAACAGCTCGTACGTCCCGTCGACCAGGTGGACTCTTATCCGAAGATCGCCTATCGCCTTACCCCTCTCTCTCGCCCGCTCTGCCTCTGCGTCGCCGATCTTAGGGGCTTCCGCAGGCCAACTCAATGGGCGGCTGGCCGGTCCGTTGAATCGGGTGATGTTACGAGGCTCCCGGTCAAGCTGACCGATGCGGCGATCGACGGGCCGCCGCCCCAAAGCCGCGCCAGGCTACCCAATCCTCTACGGGCACAGCGGTTAGGAATCCCCGCTGCTGCCTGGCACATCGGTTGCTCACCATCACCGTGACCCCGCCTTTACCACCGCCACTATATGTGATATGTATTACAGAATAGTCAAAGCTCGGCGCGGCTTCACGCTCGCAGAACTGGTCATCGTGCTGCTGGTCAGCGGGGCGACGATGGCGATCGCCACTCCGCCCATCGCCCGGGCGTTTCGGAAGACGGCGGCGCAGTCCGCCGCGGACGAGTTCGTCACGACCCACGTGCTGGCGAAGTCGGCGGCGATTCGTTACGGCCGCACGGCGGAGCTGCATATCGATGCTGATAACGAGCGCATCTGGGTGGAGGTGGATACGAGCAGTGCTGGGGGTATCAAGGACACGATCGGCATTGTGAAAGACATGTCGAGGCATAAGGTCGACCTGTCGAGCAACCGGACGGTTCTCTGCTTCGACGGGCGCGGCTTACCTACGACGCGAGGCATCTGCGATTTGGCCGATGCGCAGCTCACCTTCACGGCCGACGCCGATTACAAGCAACTGAACATCACGGCGCTGGGGAGGATCCTCAGATGATCGGCGAACGATTCGAGGGAATCCGCGGTGTGCGGGGCGTTTCGCTGCTCGAGATCCTCATCGGTCTCTCGATCTTCGCCATCGCGCTTCTGGCCCTGGCGGCGGCGGGCGGTGTCGCGGCCCGTCAGGTGGCCATGGGTCGCAGCGAGATGCACCGCTGGGCCGCGATCCAGCAGCAGGTCGAGAGCATCGTGGCGACCGGCTACGACAGCGTGTCGGCCGGTTCCGCGGTGGTGCAGGGTTATCCGATGAGTTGGACGGTTTCCGGCGTGAAGCCGAAGCGGGTTCAGATCATTACTCAGAGGAAGAACTACGCACATCAGACCGTAGAGGACACCGTCGTCGTGAGCTTAACGAGATGAACACACTAATGCGTTTCCCGTCGTGCCGACGCTCCGATTCCGGCTTCACGCTGGTAGAGTTCCTCGTCTACCTGGTTATCTCGGTGGTGGCCATCGGGGCCATCTTCCAGCTGGTCATCGGCCAGGGCCGCCTCTACTCGAAGCAGCGGGAGCTGATCGATGTTCGTTCCAGCTTGAGGGAGGCCGCAGCGTTCCTGGCTTGGGAGCTGCGTCAGCCATCAGCGTCGGGCGGCGACATCTACTCTATCTCTCCCGACTCGTTCGCCGTCCGCTCGATTCAGGGATCGGCGATCATCTGCGCCGAGCACGGGACCAGCCTGCGTTTCGGGCTCGTAGCCGTGTCGGGAGAGCTGGAAGACACGGCGGACGACAGCGTTCTGGTCTTCGCCGCCGGCGCGGTGGGCCCGGCCGATGATCAGTGGCGGGTCGTCAAGCCTGTCAGGTTCTGGGATGCTCCCGGCGGCGGCGTTGCCTCCTGTTTCTGGGGCGATCCCGACATCGGCAAGGGGAGAGCCGACAAATCTGACGCGGGCGCCGGCTGGAACGGCTACCCGGTGCCGGACACGGTGATCGAAATCTCCGGCAACATGAACAACGTCTACATGGGCGCTCCGATCCGCTCTTTCCGGAAAGTCCAGTACGGCATCTATCAAGAGGACGGCCGCTGGTGGCTGGGTCGGCGGGTCGGTGCCGCGGCTGCGTATGAAAGACTGACGGGGCCGCTTCGCGCGCCGCAAGATAGCGGACTCGTGTTCACCTGGTACGACCAGGCTGGAAACGTGACCAACGACCCGGCCGACGTGGCGCTGGTGGAAGTCATCCTCAGGGGCGAGAGCCTGAAGGGGGTGCGGCAGGTAGACGCCGCCGCCGCCGCCCAGCAGGACACCTTGAGCTTCCGGGTAGCGCTGCGCGGCTAGCCGCTGGATTCGCAGGATCGTTTCTGATGACCGTAGACGCAGGAAAGTCGAACATGAAAGAAAGGCTCAGAAGACTGCTCAAACCGCTAGCGGGGAACGATGGGTTCGTTCTCCCGGTCGTGATATTCGCGCTCTTGATCATGAGCACGGTCGTGGTGGCATCTTTCCTGACGGCCGACGACGAGCAGCGCTCATCCCGCGCCGTGCGGGAATCGAGTGTGGCGCTCTACGCGGCCGAAGCCGGATTCAACGAGGTGTGGGGGCAGTGGGACGATTCGCTGGTCACCGGACTGCAGCCGGGCCAGCTGCGGACGATCGACTCGCGGCAGCTGACGGGCGGTGCTTCTTACACGGTCACGGTTCAGAGAACCGACAACGACACGACGGACGAGCAGCGGCTGTTCATTCTCGCATCGGAAGGCGAGATGGTCGGCGGCGGCTCGCGAATGCTGGAATACACCATCCTGGCGGAACCGGTGGGCGGCTACCATCTCGGTCTCTGCTGTAACGCCGTCGCGACGGTCAGGGGCGACATCGACGTCTATCCCGAGAACAACGGTTCGGCCAACGAGCTGACCGGTGTGAACGAGAACCCCAGCGGCTGGGGCGCCGCCTGTGACAGCAGTTATTCTGACAAGCCCGCCGTTATCATGGAAGACACGACGCTGTTGCGGGTTGGGAGTGGCCACACGCTCGAAGGCGAGGTGGTCGAGACGAGTTTACCCGATGAGACGTTCAACGAGTTCGGCGATTACTCTTGGGATGACATCAAGAACATGGCCGACCACATCGTCGACGCTACTGAGTTCCCCAACGACCACTGGGAGAACGACGGGCTGATCGGTCCCAAGTACAACGCCGACGGAAGCTGCGATACCTCGGATCCGCTCAACTGGGGTTCGAACAACCCTGCCGATCCGTGCTTCAACTACTTCCCCGTGATCCTCATCCGCGGTGAGGTCGACATCCACAACGCTTACGGCCAGGCCGTCATCATCCTCGACTACGACGAGAGCCGCCACCTCGGCGCTGAGTTCGACATCGAAAACGGCGCCGACTTCAACGGTGTCATCCTCGGCCGCGGCTGCATCGAGATCGAGGATGGCGCGCACTTCCACGGCTCGATCTTCGTGGACGGGACCTGGGACTACGATACGGGCAGCAGCGGCTGCGGTGCCGACCGCGACTTCGACGTCAACGATGGGGCCGACGCCCACTACTCGCAGTGCGCGGTCGACCGCGCTCTCAGCGAGTCGAAGCTTGCCATGGCGGCGGAAGCTGAAGAGGGCACCGGGGCCTACGTCCTGCGTAGGTCTTTCACTCAGGTGCTCAGGTAGAGCAATTAGTCCGCACTCGAACGCACCTCCGCCGTTCATGAAGGGGGAGTCGGAGATCGGTCTCCGGCTCCCCTTCTTGCTTCTTGTCGCGCGGATACCGGTCGGGCCCGGCACAGAGCCCTCGCTTCATGTCGCGGATAGCGGTCGGGTACGGCACAGGGCCCTCGCTTCATGTGCCGGACAGCGGTCGGGTACGGCACAGAGCCCTCGCTTCATGTGCCGGACAGCGGTCGGGTACGGCACAGAGCCCTCGCTTCATGTCGCGCATGACGGGCAGCGATCTTAGACGGGCCGGGGCGCTCCAAATGTCCGCTCTGGGCTCTGTGCCGCACCCTCCCTTGGCGCGACTGTTCCCACGCCACGGGATCAGTTGGGCGCTTGGCAGAAGACGCCGTCGTCTCCGGTGAGGCCGGCGATCATCACATCGTCGGTGGGCGGCGTGTTCGGTGCGTTGAAGTAGATGCCGGCCGAGTAGGCGGGGAAAAGCTGTGCCGGGGTTTCGGCCATCGTCTGGCGCACGAAGTCGGCGATCCCGCGCATCGCGTCGCAGATCGTGCCGAGGGCCGGTCCGGCGCTGAAGGGCGTGTAGAACTCGAAGTCGAGCACGTCGCCTTCCAACTCGACGTCGTAGCCACTGAATAGCGGCGCGGAGCCAGCGGTGTGACCCTTCAGGTTGCCGGCGTAGTAGATCGCCGTTTTCTCGGCGATGATTCCCTGGTACTCGATCTGGCCCACGACCGGCAGCTGCAGATGCTCGGCCAGAACGTATCCGGCTGAGTCGCCATCCACCGCCACGCGGTACCAGCGACCGGCGAAGTCCCGCACGTCGACGACCTGACCACGTTCCAGATAGCCGACCACCGAACAGCCGCTTGACCGGCAGCGTCGGACGTCCGAGCGCAGAGCGGTCACCACCATCGCGCCGTCGTTCAGGGGGCCCAAGACGGCCAGCGCGATCTCGCCCGAGCGTACGCCGCCT
>JBDHAI010000208.1:0-5993 GCA_039588155.1 Gemmatimonadota bacterium
AGCAGCACTCTCATGCGACCGCAGCTAGATCGGTCGCGCCTGCGCGAGGGCACCCCATCCGTCCTCCTCTCCACCCATGGCATCGCGGTTCTAGTATGCGCTATCGAGCGGTAGACCGAAAGCTCGTCTGGCATCGAGGTGCGTGCCGTGCTACTAGTCAACCCCGAGGCTCGTAGCCCGGAAAACTCTCGAAGCGAACCGTGCTCTGTTGATGAACGACACCCAACGGCTCGATAGCATTCGCCGCGTTCTCGTCACGCGCCTGCGCTGGCTGGGCGACGTCGTCATGTCCACGCCCATGCTGGACGCGCTCCGCCAGGCCCTGCCCCAGGCCCGCATCGAGTACCTGACCTACACCACTTTCGCTCCCGTGTTGCAGGGGCATCAGGCCTGCGACCAAATCCATACCCTGACACCCAAGGCGGGTCCGCTGGAGACCTTCGCCGTTGCGCGAAGCCTGCGGCGACCTGAGATCGACTGGTGCTTCGATACGTTAGGCAACCCACGCAGCGGCATCATGGTCAGGCTGATGGGGCCACGCCATTCTGTAGGCCCCGACCGGGGCTTTCGATCGCGGCCGCTCTACGAATACCGCCAGCGACACGAGCCCGGCGAGCGATCGGCGGTCCGCCATCAGCTCGACTTGCTGACCCCACTGCTCGGCCGCGTTGAGGTGCGCCCAACCTCGCTCCACGTGACGGACGCCGAACGGGACGCCGTCGCCGCCCAATTCCGACTCGACGCCGGCGCCGATCTCCTGCTCGTTCACCCCGGTGCCAGCCGGCCCGACAAGGTGTGGCCGCTGGAGTGCTGGCCGGACTTGATCAGCCAACTGCAGAGGCTCCGGCCCGGCCTGCGGGTGCGCGTGATCTCTCAGCCGGGCTGGGAGGCGGCGGCGGACGAGATCGTCGAGGGCGGCAGCGGCGATATCGCCAGCCTGCCCGCCCTCGGGTTGCGCCAGCTGATGGCCGTGCTGACCCACGCGTCACTCTATGTCGGTAACGACGGCGGCATACTGCACACGGCGGTGGCCCTGCGGGTCCCTACCGTGGGCATCTTCGGGCCGACGGACAAGGCGGTCTGGTTTCCCTATGAGTCCTGGGGCCCGTATCGCGCCGTGCATGGGGCCGGCGAGGGGCGCCGGGTCAAGAAGAGCGAGCGGGGTGGCACCCCGGGTGCGGGCGTCGGGGAAGTGCTGGACGCCATCGACCAGTTGCGCCCGTTCACTCCCAGCTAGCGTCCGGCCGCTGATTGCGCCGGCGCGGCACGGAGATAGTTTGCGGCCATGGCCTCGAAATACACCGCCGCCGACCTGTCGAAGGCGAAGACCCTGCCGTTCGCCCAACGGAGGAACCTGGTCAGCATCGATCAGTTCGCCGACGTCCCCGACTGGGGCGCGCTGGACGCCGACCCCCTCGCGGGGCTGCCGGACGTGCTGGCCGCCCGTGACCTGCGGACCGTGACCGATGCCATCGCCGCGGCTCACGGAAAGGGGCGTGCGGTAGTCTTCTTGCTTGGGGGCCACGTGGTGAAGACGGGCGTCGCGCCGTTGATCGTCGACCTCGTGCAGCGTGGCATCGTCACTCATCTGGCGCTCAATGGCGCCACCGCCATCCACGACTACGAGATCGCCCGCTTCGGCGCGACCTCTGAGGACGTGGCGGAGAACCTGGCGAAGGCGACGTTCGGGATGGTGGACGAGACCGGCCGCGAGATGAACGAGGCGTTCGGCCGCGGCCAGTCCCATGGTTGCGGGATGGGCGAAGCGCTGGCGCGCTACCTCATCGACCGGGACACCGCTCACGCCGAGGCGAGCCTGCTGGTCGCCGCCTTTCACGCCGACGTGCCGGTCACCGTGCATGCCGCCATCGGCGCCGAGATCATCCACCAACACCCCAGTTGTCAGGGCGCCGCCCTCGGCGACACCTCCTACACCGACTTTAAGGTGCTGGTGGAATCGCTCAAAAGCCTGGGTGACGGCGGTGTCGTGCTCAACGTCGGGTCCGCCGTGGTTCTACCCGAGGTCTTCCTCAAAGCGCTCACCCTCGCCCGCAACTTGGGGCACGCGGTCAACGACTTCACCGCCGTGAACCTCGACATGATCCGCCACTACCGGCCGCAGGTGAACGTCATCGGCCGGCCCGTCCAGAGCGGCGGACGCGGGATCCACCTCACCGGTCATCACGAGATCATGGTCCCGCTGCTCTATCGCGCGCTGGCCTGGCGGCTGCGAAAGACGTCCAGGTGAACGCCTGTATCTATCCATTGAACAAGCAGTTACGAGCCCACACCTCACACCGCATTGAGCGCCGGTCTACACGATCATTCGCAACGCCTGGCGGTGCAGAGCCACCTCTAGCGAGCTTCCGCCCGCCAATTCGCGATACTCGCCGTCCAGGTGATACTGGATGGGTGAGTCGGACCACAGGGTGAAGCGGTCGGTCTTGAGGTAGGTGACCAAAGGCAGGCGCTCGTGCCTTCCCCGGCGCACGGCCCAGACGTAGCGCGCGAACTGCCAGAGGCTGATGGGGTCGATCCAGTAGACGTCGAGAAGACCGTCCTCGAGGCTCGCATGGGGCGCGAGCTTGACCCCGCCGCCTTCGTAGATGCCGTTCATGGCGGTGGCCATCAGTGCGCGCCCCTGCTTTAGACCGTCGGGCCAGCGCACGCTGTATTTCTTGGGCTCGTAGCGGAAGATGGTGCGCACGACGTCCGGGAAGTAGCTGGGCAATTTGATCTTGCGGCCCGACTGGCGGCGCGCGACCTCGGCGTCGAACCCGACACCCAGAACGTTGAGGAAGTACTCGCCGCCGTTGACCTGGCCGACGTCGATGGGGATGGCGCGGCCCTCGGCCAAGGCGTCCAAGGCGCGCTCGATGCCGTCGGAGAGCCGGCCCATGGACAGGCTGAGATCATTGCCGGTCCCCAGCGGCACGTGTCCCATCACCGCGCCGGGATTGCTCGAGCCGAGGATACCGTTGGCCACGTCGAAGGCGGTCCCATCGCCTCCCGCCGCGACCGCGATGCGTCCGGCTTCCGCCGCCTGTCGGGAGACGGCGCGTGCCTGCTCACGTGTTTCGGTATCGGCGATCTCGTAGTCGAGCTTTCGCTCGTCCAGCGCCTGCGCCAGACCGGAGTGCCGCAGCGCCCGGGCGGCGAGCGCCCGTTTGTTGAAGATGACGACAAACCGACCGCCCGTACTGGTAGCTGTATCGGTGGAGCTCACGAGACCCGTGCGCAGGGTCGGAGGGCGTCGCGTACTAGGGCCATAGCCGCATGATATGACTGGCTCCGGGCGAAGGATGCAAGGCGCTTGGCGCGATTCCGCTTCGCCGGAGAGCCAGCCAAGCAGAGCGTTGTCGGTCGTGAAGCTCAGTCCGTCAGATCTTCTCGAACACGATTGCGAAGGACACGCCCAGAGTCGCTGTCGCGTCGAGGGTCGCCGTCATGATGTTATCGGATATGCTGAAGACCGCCGTGGTTTCATCCGACGTACTCTCATCCAAGATCAGCGTGCTGCCGGAGACCCTGTACGTCCCGTCGAACTCACAGGTGGCCGTGTTCTCACAGATCCAGGGATCCGCCGGGTCATCGTTGGTGACCAGGATCGCATACTCGCCTAAGCTGTTGAAGTTGATACTGAAATTGAGCTCGTCATCGACCACGAGGTCGCCGGCACCGGGCTGACCCACGATCGTGATGCTCGTTGCGATCCATGTACCCAAGAGCGCAGGATCGCCGTTGCCGTTCCCATTCGTGGTCTCGTCGTCGCCGCAGCCCACGAGGGGCAAGGCCACGAGTGCCACACTCAGCGCCACCCATCTGCTTACAAGATGTCTAGTCATTTCTTCCCCTCCGGCTTGGTTGAGTGCTCAGGGGGTCCTCCAGCGCGAAGCAGTCTCGGCCGACATCCACCCAGGAGGGCGTGAACGTCCTGGCTACATCCAGATCGAGATGGGACCGTGCGACTGCAAAATGCCGAGGTAGATACTGGGGCTTACTCAATATGAGAAATGCGTCAACGCGAGGCAACGAGCGGCAGCGGTGGCTGGCGGCCCGCTACGCGGCCATCCCGAATGCTGACGAGCTCGCGCAATCCTTCCGGAGCCGGTTCGACGGCGCTTATATCTGCGAGGCCGGCGTCGACTACTGAGCCGCCGGGGCCAGCCGTTGGCGCCGTGTGGGGAGGCGATTGCCGATCCTTATGATGAGGCGCGTCACGCCGAGGGCGCGTGCGACCGAGCGCGCCCATCGCCCGAAGGACTGCGACTCCTTCCAGCTCAGCCATTGACCCTTAGCCTTCATGCCCAGATAGATGTCGCAGGTCGCGCACGGTAGATCGTCGCGCCCCGGCAGGCGGCCCTGGAGCATCTCCCGGGCGTAGCTGATTCGCTCGCCGTTGACCGCCGCGTCGAGCCCGTTCGCGAATGCGTTCCCGCCGAATTCGCCCCAGAAGTTACGCGAACAGCCGAGCACCTTTCCGTCCCAGTTGATCTGTGGCTTGCTCCAGAGCGCGTAGCAGAGGTGCTGCATGTAGTTGGCGCCGTGGGCCTGTTCGTACTCCGCGCGTGAGGCCGAATCGAGGCCGAGTTCGCGCTTCACGAACGCCTCATCGCGGATGGGGGAGAACTCGGGATCCCAGGACAGCTTGGGGCGGAAACTCATACCCAGGTCGCGAGCCATTTCCCTGGCCTTTGGGATTTCGTGCTCGTTGTGGCCGAAGACGATGAAACGCCAGACCAGTCTTGGGTACGGCGTGTCGTAACGTAGCTTGTACGCGTTGATCTTCTTGATGTTCTCGATCACGGTTCCGAACTGGCCCCGAACTCGATAGCGCTCGTACGTTTCCTGGCTGGCGCCGTCTATCGAGCAGTAGAGCGCACGGAACCGGTAACGGACCAGCGCTTCGAGCAGCTCTTCCTTGGCGTGGTTGAGGTTCACCCCGTTCTTGGCGGTCAAGCGGACGCCGAGGCGGTAGGCGTGCTCGGCGATCCTCGCGAGATCGGGGTTGAGCAGGATCTCGCCGTAGTTGGAGAGCTCGATCTCGGTGATCCGTCGGTTCTCGTCGACGATCTTCCGGTAGTCGTCGAACTTGAGGAACCCGCTCCCCACAGCCGGATGTATGGCCCTGCTGGTCGTTGGACAGGACGGGCATCGCAACTGGCAGAACGATGACGCCTCGAGACCGATCTTTCGGGGTTTGATGTGTGACAGAGCTAGCTCCGACGCTGAGTTGACAGGACCGCTCAGAGACCCGACCGCTCTAGCGAGTGCAAGCCGCTTGCCAGCCCGTCGGCAGGCTTCTTGCCATTCTGAGCGTACGGCGTTAGGACCCGACGACGCGTGGCATGTGCCGAGCCCGCTGGGCCCGCCGAGCACTCGGCCCACTCTTGATTAGCGTGCCTGGTGCGTATCCGCAACATATGAGTTTCGTTGCTCGTGCCGCCAACCTGGAGGGCCGAGAAGTCGCCGCTCGGGTTGTGACGGACCGGATCTGACCGTTGAAACCGCGATGACTGCGAGACCGCCCGACAACCGAGCCCCGGACGCCGACCCAATCTGGCCCTGCTGGATCCGCGAGTTCGACGAGCCGCTCGAAGAGAGCGCGCGCGGCTGGAATATCTACCGCATCTTCAACGGCTCAACGCCGGCCATGAAGAAGCTCGGCAGCCACGTCTCTGTGTTGAGCGCCGGCACAACGCCTCACGCTCCGCACGCGCACGTCGAAGAGGAGCTGATCATCATGCTGTCGGGCGAAGCGGAGATCGTGCGGCTCGACGATCCGGACTCGGATGAGAGCAGCAGCGTGACGATCGGGCCCGGCGCGTTCGTGTACCACTCGGCCTACCAGTGCCACACGATGCGCGCCGTCGGCCCCGATCCGGCGACCTACCTCATCTTCAAGTGGCAGAACGAGTCCAGAGCGAGCGACGCGGCAGAGCTCGAATCATCGATCCTGCGATTCGATGACGATAGTGCGACTGGCGGCACGA
>JBDHAI010000209.1:0-5353 GCA_039588155.1 Gemmatimonadota bacterium
GTCGAACATCGGCGCCGTGATGGGCCAGGTCATGCCGAAGCTGAAGGGGCAGGCCGACGGCCGCGAGGTGAACCGCTTAGCCCGCGCGGTGATCGAAGCGCGGGCGCCAGGGCACTGATCTATGCTTGGCTCTTGTGCGACGACCAAGGTTAACGACGACTGGGGGTGCTGGTGAGCGAACATCAGCACCCCCGGTCCCTTTCTAGGGGATAGATGAACCGGCACGCCCTCGACGCTCTGGAATTCGACCGGGTCTTGGATCTCGTCGCCGGCTATGCCACTAGCGACCTGGGCGCCGAGGCTGTCCGCGCCCGGGAGCCGACGGCTGAGGAGCACGCTGTCGCCACGTCGCTCGACCAGGTAGACGAGATGGTCAGCTGGCTCATCCGCGACGAGAGCTGGGCCCCACCGCTCATCCCCGACGTGCGGGGGCCGCTTCACCGGCTGGCGACCCTTGGCAGCGTCCTCTCGGAGAGCGAGTTCGTTGGCGTCCTCGGTCTCCTGGTTGCCGCCCGGGCCGTCCGCAACGCCATGCTGCCGCAGTCGTCGCAGTTCGCGCGGTTGGCCGCGCTGGCCGGCGCGCTGTTGAAGGACGAGCGACTCCAGCGGCAGCTGGAGAACGCCTTCGACTCAGAGACGGAGACGTTGATCCAGTGAGCTGAAGCGACTGAGGCGGTCGATCCGCGGCGCGCGGTCCGACCTCGTCCGGCATCTCGAATCGATCATCGCCGGCCTGCCCACTCGTATCGCCGTGCTCGACGCCTCCGTCACCATCCGCAACGGGCGCTACTGCATCCCGATCCGCCGGGAAGGTCGGTCGGACGTCGGCGGCATCGTGCACGACGAATCGGCCAGCCGCGCCACGCTGTTCGTCGAGCCGCCGTCGGCCATCGAGCTGATGAACCATCTGCGCGAGCTCGACATATCGGAGTCGCGCGAGGTCGAGCGAATACTCCGAGAGCTCAGCGACGAGCTGCGACCGCGGGCGGACGAGCTCGGCGCCACACTCATGAGTCTCGTCGAGATCGACTCGCTGTTCGCCCGCGCCCGCTACGCGCTGGCTCGCGGCTGCACTCGACCCAAACTCGTTCGCTGGGAGGACGACGGATACCGCGTCGTCCACGGCCGGCACCCGTTGCTGCTCGAGTCACCGGAACCGCTGGTGCCGTTCGATCTGCTGTTGAACCCGGGTGAGCACACGCTGCTGATCACCGGCCCGAACGCCGGTGGCAAGACCGTGCTGATCAAGGCCGTCGGTGTCATCTCGGCCATGACCCAGGCCGGGCTGCTGCCGCCGGTGGGGCCGGGCTCCGAGGTTCCCGTGTTCAGCGGGATATTCGCCGACATCGGGGACGAGCAGTCGATCGATGCCTCGTTGTCCACCTTCACCGGCCATCTGCGCAACATCAACGAGATCCTCGAAGGCGCTCGGGCGGAATCGCTCTGCCTCATCGACGAGATCGGCGGCGCCACCGATCCCGCCGAGGGCACAGCCCTCGCCCGCGCCGTGCTCACCGAGCTGGCCGACCGGCGCTGCATGACGCTTGCCACCAGCCACCTGGGCGGCCTCAACACGTTGCCTGCCGAGCATCCGGGTGTCGTCGCCGCCGGGCTGGCCTTCGACCCCGAGCGCCTGCAGCCGCTCTACCGGCTGGTCAAAGGCCGACCGGGTCGCAGCTACGCGCTGGCCATGGCGCAGCGCGTCGGTTTTCCTGCGGGCGTGCTAGAGAAAGCTCGGGCCGGCCTCAGCCAGGCGGAGGTGGACACGGCGCAGCTGCTCGCCGAGCTCGAGCTCAAGGAAACCGAACTGGACGAGCGGTTGGCCGAGCTCGACGTGCAGGAACGCCGACTCTCCGAACGTTTGGAGGTCCAGGCGCGAGAGGGCTCCGAGCTCGAGGCGCGCCGCCGCGAGTTGGAGCGCGAGGCGCACGAGCGAGCCCGCGAGTTTCTGCTCGAGGCGCGCCGGCAGCTGGATGAAGCGCTGAAAGCGGATCGCGAGGTGGCCCAGCGGGCGCGGAGCGAGTTGGAAGCGAGCCTGCGCCGGCACTCCCAAGCTCTCAGTCAGGGCATGCCCGAGGCGACGGACAGCGGTCGCCTGACGCTGGAGCCGGGCGACGCGGTGTGGATCACCTCGCTGGAGCGGGAGGGCAAGGTCATCGAGCTGCGCGGCGGCGACGTGGTCGTGGAGATGGGGGGTGTGAAGCTGCAACTGGCCCCGGGTGTGTTGCAGAGGAAGGGCGCGCCGGCGGCTCCGTTGCAGCGGGTCGCGATCCACACGGGGACGGAGCTGGATGCGCGCTCGGAGATCGATCTGCGGGGGCTGGTCGCGGAGGAGGCGCGGATCGAGCTGATCAGAGGGCTGGACGCCGCGGTTCAGGCGGGCCTCAACGAACTGCGCGTGATTCACGGCAAGGGAACGGGAGTGCTGCGTGAAACCGTTGCCGAATATGCCCGAAGCGATGGTCGCGTAAAGTCGTATCGACTCGGCGCGCACTGGGAGGGCGGCAGCGGTATGACCGTGCTGGTGCTCGAGTGATGAGGGACAGTGAAGCGATGAAGCCGTAGCGCATGGTATCCGACCAACTGCTCGACGAGATCAGGGCGCAGGCCGACATCACGCAGATCGTCGGCGAGCACGTCAATCTGCGTCGCAGCGGCCGGACGTATCGTGGGCCCTGTCCGCTGCACGGCGGCGACGGCCCGAATTTCTCTGTCGATCCGGAGCGCGGCATCTTCAAGTGCTTCGTCTGCGGCGAGGGCGGCGACGTATTCTCGTTCCCGATGAAGCTTCTCGGTCTCGACTTCATCGATGCGGTGAAATACGTAGCCGAGCGTTGCGGCATCGTCGTACCGGACCTGGATAGAGATCAGGAAGAAGAAGATCCCAATCGCGACATCCGGGAGGCCGTGGCGTTCGCGGCGGACTGGTACGACAAGCAGCTCTCGGACAAGAAGGGCGGGCGAGCCGCACGTCGCTACTTGATGGTGAGTCGCGGCCTGTCCGAGGAGGCGGTGCGCCGTTTCGGTTTCGGCTACGCACCCGACTCCTGGCGCGGGTTTCGGGAGATGGCGGCGAAGCACGAGATCAGCGACGACGTGCTCTTACGGGCGGGCCTCATCAAGCGCAGCGAGCGTGCCAAGGAGCCCTACGACCTGTTCCGCGGACGCTTGATGGTTCCCATTTACAGCCTGCGCGGTCGCCCGATCGGGTTCGGCGGTCGCTTGCTGGCCGAGTCCGCGGACGCGCCCAAGTACATCAACTCCCCTGACACGGCGATCTTCCACAAAGGGCGGATCGTCTACGGGCTCAACTGGAGCCGCAACGCCATTCGCCGTGAGGAGCTGGTCCTCGTGGTCGAGGGCTTCATGGACCTCGTGTCGCTCATGGCGGTGGAGATCGAAAACGTCATCGCCCCGCTCGGGACCAGCCTGACCGAACCTCAGGCCCGGCTGTTGCGGCGCTACACGAAGAACGCACTGCTGCTCTACGACAGCGACAAGGCGGGGCTGGTCGCCACCTTCAAGGCCGCCGACGAATTGTTGCGGGCGGGCGTCCACCCCAGCGTGGCCACGCTGCCCCAGGGCGAGGATCCGGACTCCATCGTCCGCAAGGGCGGACAGAAGGCGCTGGCCAGGTATACCGACGCTGCCATAGACGTGTTGGACCGGAAGATCCAGATCCTCCAGAAGCGTGGGTATTTCGACACCAGCGAAGGCAAGCGGCGGGCGGTGGACGGCCTGCTGCCCACCGTTCGCGCGGCGTCCGACGAGGCGCTCCGCGACATCTATCTGGATCGGGCCGCCGCCGTCACCGGCGTGCGCCGCGGTACGCTGGAACGCGAGCTGGAGCGCTCGGCCGTGGAATGGCGCCGGCCCGCGGCCGTGAAGAAGCCGCCGCCCGAGAGCGCCGCCGAGGTCCCGAGGTTGGGTCCGGAGCGCAAGCTCCTGGTGTTGCTGCTCCGCGATCCGGCCCTGGTTCCCAGGGTGGCCCAGCAAGTGGACGCGGATAACTTCCGGACACCGGAATATCGCGAAATCTACCGGGCGCTACTGAAAGCGGTCGAATCGAATCCGCCCGACCCGGCGACCGGGTGGCCGGACTCTCTCGAATGGGCTCAGGAACTTCCCGGCCCGCTGTTCGAGCGGATCCGCGAGCTGGCGGCCGATCCGGAGGAGCTGACTCACCCGCAAGCCGTGCTTCAGAGTGCGATGGCGCGGCTCCGCGGCTGGGCGCTCGAGCGGCGCTTGGACGACCTGATGACTGAGGTGCTGGTGGCGGAGACGAGCGCGGCGGTGGAGCTGGCGTCGGAGATCAAGAAGGTCCGGCAGGAGTTGGCGGCCCTGGGTAGCCCGATGCCGGGCCGGGGGTTTTTCAGGAGTGGGCGACGGAAACGACAACCATCCGAGTGACATGACAAGAGCAAGCCAACAACAAGGCGTCCTTCAGCAACTTCTCGGGTTGCACGAAGTCGATCAGCGAATTCTGGCACTGGAGCGCGAGCGCCGGGAATGCCGGGACGGACTGGAGGCGATGGAGGACGGCGTGATGGGCCTCGAGGCGCGGCTCGAGCGGCTCGACAACGAACTGGAGCAGGCACGTGGCGATGCGCGCCGGAGCGAAAAGGCGGCGGACGACAAGCGCTCGCAGTTCGATCGCATCCGCGGCCGGGTAAACAGAGTCCAGAACGAGCGTCAGTACAGCGCCGCGAGTCTCGAATTCGATTTAGTGCGACAAGACTTGCGCAAGCTGGAAGACCAGGTGCTGGAGCGCCTGCAGGTCGTCGAAGACTTGGAAGGCCGCCGCAAGGAGCTGCTGGCCGAGTTGGAGGGAGCGCGCGGGGTTGCGGGCCCCTCGAGCGAGGAGATCAACAAGCGGGTCAAGGAGCTCAATGAGCAACTGGCCGTCGAGCGCGACCGGCGACACAACCAGTCGATACGTATCGAAGCCGCGGCCCTCGGTCTCTACGACCGCATTCGCAGCGGACGATCGCATGTGGCCCTCGCACCACTGACCAATGAGGCACACTGCGGTAACTGCTACACGTCCGTCACCATACAACAGGAGATGCAGATCAAAGGGATGGCGACGCTGGTCTGCTGTGAGGGGTGCGGCGTCATACTATATCCGGAGGACTTCCATCGCTGAGCGAGGTGCGGTGAAACCTGTCGTCGGCCTGCCGCAGCCCGTCGATCCCGCGCTCGTCAAAGCGTTGGTCGACGCGCTCCAGCTCCCCGATCCGATCGCAGCCATTCTCATCCGGCGCGGCTACGCCGAGCCGGATGCGGCGAAGGCGTTCCTGCGCCCGCAGCTCGGCCAGCTCCACGATCCCTGGTCGCTGACCGACATGGAAGC
>JBDHAI010000210.1:0-4893 GCA_039588155.1 Gemmatimonadota bacterium
CTCACGGTGTCTTCCGCCGCCACCGGTGTCGGCACTCGGCGGACTTCCACGCCCTCCACTTGGGCCGGGATCGTGAGCCGCTCGCCGCCTGGCGTCGGTCGCGGGATCACGCCTCTGGGCGAAGAGCTCTCGCCCCGGTAGCCGCGCCACGGCGCCCGCAGCACGGCATCCACGACCTGGCCGTCCTGGAAGAAGACGATGTCCGCGGTGCCGCACTCCACCTGGCAGCCGTTCTCGTAGAAGTAGAAGGTGAAGTTGCCGTAGCTGCTCGTGTTCTGCGGCTGGCCAAACACGGCCTGCACTTCGTCTAAGCCCATCCCCGGCCCAATAGTCTGGGTGTCCTGGGGCGTCGCCGCGACGGCCACGGCCAGGACCGCCGCCATAGCGGCAACACGCCGCGCCGTTCTCATCATGCTCATCTCGTTCCCCCCTAACTTGCGTGTCGCAACTGCACCATCGCTACTGTTCGAGATCAGGGTCTTCCGGTTCTTCCGGTTCTTCCGGCGGGGGACGGCTGGCCCAGTGCGGCCGCATGTCTTCATACTCCAGCTCCCGTCTCTCGGTTTCCTCCGCGGCCTCTTCCGCTGCGAGCTCTTCGCTCAGCAGATCGCGATCGGGCAGCCGATCGAGCAGGCCCAGAAATGCCGCTCGCAACATGCCGACGGAGATGTAGGTCAGCCCGACAGGGAAGACGACCAGCTGGGGGTTCCAGATCAGGAGCACCACGGCCAGCAGCAGCAGGCCAATTCCGATGCGCCCGCTGGGAGTACGGACACTCAGGCGGGGAATTGCCGGATAGACTACGTGGCTGAGCATCAATCCGGCCAACACAATCATACCTCCGCCGACCAGCCTTGTCCATGGCCAGTCGGCCAGGTACAAAGCGAAGAATTCCGTCTGGCTAAAGGGGTAGAAGGAAGACAGCGTGATGCCTGCCATCGGCGAAGGAAGCCCGAGAAAATGTAGGTGGGCCCGTCCGCCCTGTTCGATGTTGAAGCGGGCCAAGCGCACGGCGACCGCGGCGACGTAGATGTAAGCGAGCGTCCAGCTCCAGTCGCCGCTGACGAGCAGCAGGTTGTAGATCAGCACGGCAGGCGCCAGGCCGAAGCTCACCAGGTCGACCAGCGAGTCGAGCTCGGCGCCGAAGGGCGATCCGGTACGGGCGAGGCGTGCGATGCGGCCGTCGAGGCCGTCGGCCACGCCGGCGACGAAGATGAGCCAGGCAGCGAGGCTGAAGTCTCCGCGCACCGCGGAAACGATGGCCCAGAACCCGAAGAACAGATTGCCCAGCGTAAAGGCGTTGGGAATGATAACGATCCCGCGGCGGCGGCCGGCGCGCGCGCCTCGTGCCTTCTTGATCATTCCACGTCCCCCGTTTGCTCGGCCAGCTTTGCCAGTACCGTTAATCCACCCCGCGCCCGGTCGCCAACCTCGACGTCGGGTGATGCGCTGCTGGGTAGGTAGACGTCGACGCGAGAGCCGAAGCGGATGAGCCCCATGCGATCGCCCTGTCGTACGTGGTCACCGACTTCCGCGTAGGTCACGATCCGCCTGGCCGCCAGCCCGGCGACCTGATTGACCAGGATGGACCGGCCTTGCGCATCGATCCCCGTCGAGGCCCGCTCGTTGCCATGGCTCGCCGACTCGCGCCAGGCCGGCTCGAAGCGACCCGCCTCATAGTTACGATGCCTAATGTCGCCGGAGACGGGATAGCGATTGATATGCACATCGAACAGCGAAAGAAAGATGGAGATGCGGAGCGCCTCACCGTGCAAATAGGATGACTCGTCGACGACGCTAATGTCGATCACTTTACCGTCGGCGGGTGCGAGAACCAAATCAGTGCCCGTGGGACCGTGCCTCTCGGGATCGCGGAAGAAGAACATCACGAAGAGGGCCGAAATCGAAATCGCGGCGGCCAAAACCCACAGCACTGTCCCACCCAGCAGAGCTGCCGCCAGCAGTAACGCCACGGCGGGCACGGTCGCGCCGATTATGAAAGGTGAGCCCTCTCGAGCCAGAGGTATCCGCATGCTCTTGGCGCCTATACTTCGCTCAACCCCGGGAGCGGCTCGCCGGTGATCAATTCGTAGGCTCTCAGATACCGCTTCGACGTGCTCTCGACGACCTCTGAAGACAGCTGGGGCGGAGGCGGCTGCTTGTTCCACACCCCCTGCGCCACCAGCTCGTCGAGGTAATCACGCACCGGCTGTTTGTCGAACGACTCCTGGCTACGCCCCGGCTCGTATTGATCGACGAGCCAGAAGCGCGAGGAGTCGGGAGTGAAGATCTCGTCTATGAGTAGAATCTCGCCGCCGTCTTCGACGCCGAACTCGAACTTGGTGTCGGCGAGTATGACGCCTCCCTCGTGGGCGATGGTCCGAGCACGCTCATAGACCCGCAAACTGATGTTGCGAAGCGCATTGGCCACCGCCGTGCCGACGACGCCTTTGGCTTGCTCGAATGTGATGTTCTCGTCGTGCCCGTCGGTGGCTTTGGTCGCGGGCGAAAAGATAGGCGGGTCGAGCCGCTGGGCTTCCACGAGGCCGGCCGGCAGCGGTTCGCCCGCCAGGGTGCCGCTCTGCTTGTACTCTTTCCAGGCCGAACCGGCGATGTAGCCGCGAACCACGCATTCGATGGGGAAGGGCCGAGTTCTTCGCACCAGCATTGAGCGGCCTTCCCAGCGCTCGCGGCTGTCAGCCAGAGCGCTGTGCCGCGCGATGATGTCGTCGGCGTCTGCGGTGATGAGATGGTTCACCACGATGTCGCGGGTTCGCTCGAACCACCACAGCGAAAGCTGTGTTAGGACCCTCCCCTTGTAGGGGATCGGCTCCCCCATGACCACATCGTGGGCGCTGAGCCTGTCGGTAGCCACGAGCAGCAGATCGCGTCCCAGCTCGTAGACCTCGCGAACCTTGCCTTCTCGGAAGAGCGGGAGATCGAGTTCAATCTTGCTTAGAGTTTGCGTCATCTCAGTGCTTTGTTTGGCCGAAGACACCGATCAGACCGACAATGTCGGGCTGTTCGCGTCTACCTCGGTCTTGTGACGTTCCAACAAGGGATCGACCCAGTCGGCGATGAATCGGTCCACCTGTTCGGGCGCACGCCCGACCATCGCCTGCGGACTCAGCATACGCTCGAGGGTCGCTCGGTCAACGCCGATCTCTGCATCCTCCGCCAGTCGGTCGATGACGTCGTTCGGCTCGCCGAGCTGCACGCGTTGGGCAGCGGCTATGGCATGCCGCCGGATACGCTCGTGAAACTCCTGACGATCGCCACCTCGCTTCGCGGTATAGATCAGCACCGGCTCCGCGGCGAGGTACGGCATCTGCTCTCGCAGACGGCCGGCGGCAACTTCGGGGAATATCTGCAAGCCGGCGGCCACGTTGTGGGCCAGAAGCAGTATCGCATCCGTGGCCAGGTAGGCCTCTGGAACAGCGATCCGCTTGATGGCCGAGTCGTCGAGCGTGCGCTCCAGCCACTGAGTCGCTGCTGTGACCGTGGGGTCCAGCGTGAGCACCATGATGTGGCGTGCCAGGGCGTTGATGCGCTCCGATCGCATGGGGTTCCGTTTGTGGGGCATGGCGCTTGAGCCCACCTGGGCTTTTCCGAACGGCTCCTGTGCCTCTCCGAAGTTTTGGAGCAGCCGCACGTCGTTAGCGAACTTGGAAAGCGACTGCGCGATGCCGGAGAGAGCGCCGAGCAAGGTCGCGTCGACTTTGCGCGGATAGGTCTGGGCGCTCACGCCGTAGATCTGCGGAAAGCCCATTCTCTCGGTAATGATCGTGTTCAGACGATCGACCTTGGCGCTGTCACCGTCGAACAGCACGAGATAAGAAGCTTCCGTACCCGTCGCGCCCCTGGCGCCGCGGAACCGCAAAGTCGACAGACAGAACTCGAGCACCTCCAAGTCCAGGATCAGGTCCTGCATCCAAAGGGTGACGCGTTTCCCGATCGTCGTCGGCTGCGCGGGCTGCAAGTGCGTGTAGCCGACCGTGGCCACGTCACGGTGTCTCAGCGCCTGCTCTCTCAGAGCGGCGATGACGCTCAGGGTTCTGCGCCGCACGAGCTGGAGCGCCTCCTTGTGCTGGACCAGGTCGGCGTTGTCCATGACGAACGCTGACGTGGCTCCCAGGTGAATCACTCCGCGTGCCGCCGGCGCAACTTCGCCGTAAGCCAGGATGTGCGCCATCACCTCATGCCGGACTTCGGCCTCGACCTCGGCGATGCGCTCGAGATCGATATCGTCCGCGTGCGCACGCATCGCGTCGATGGCTTCCTGACTAATGTCGAGCCCCAACTCCTTTTCGGCTTCGGCGAGCGCGATCCAGAGCTCGCGCCAGATGCGGGCGCGGTGCTTGGGTCCGAAGATCGCCGCCATCTCCGGCGACGCGTAGCGCGTGATCAGCGGGTTCTGGTAGGCTTCGCCCGTCATTCGGAGCCTCCGACACGGAAGAAGGGAGTCCAACGCAGGTAACCGCCGCGTTCGAACCTCACCGCGACATCGCCTCCGCGATCGGCCAGGTAATCCAGCAGATCGCCGACCTCGGCGGCGTTGCCGACGCGGCTGCGGTTGATTTGGACGATGAGATCGCCCGCGCGGAGGCCGGTGACCTGCGTCACCCGGTCCGACACGCCGGCAATCAATGCGCCTTCGCGACTGTAGAGGCCGCGTTCGGCGCGGATCGCCTCTGTGAGGCTGACGAGCTCGAGCCCGGTCAAGACTTCGACCCGTGCGGCGGACACCGACGGGAGATCCTCGACCCGGAGAATGACGTCGCGCTCGCGCCCGGCATCGTCGCGGACTCGGATGCTGAGAGTCTCGCCGGGAGAGACATTGAACAGCTCGGCCTCCCAGTCGAGGTGCGATCGCACCGGGCGACCACGAACGGC
>JBDHAI010000211.1:0-4832 GCA_039588155.1 Gemmatimonadota bacterium
CATCATGTCGAGCAATCTGTCGCTTGCCGCCCGATCGAGGTTGGCGGTGGGCTCATCGGCGAGCACCAGCGCCGGCTCCGTCACCACGGCGCGAATCACTGCGACTCTTTGCTGCTGACCGCCCGATAGCTTTCCTGGCCGCCGATCCTCGAGTCCGGATAGCCCGGTCCGTTCGAACAACGTGCCTACCCGGCGCTCTCGCTCTTCCCCGTTCACTCCCTGCAGCAGCAGCGGGAACTCGGCGTTCTCCTTCGCGGTGAGGACCGGTAACAGGTTGTAGGCTTGGAAGACGAACCCGATGCGTTCGAGTCGCAAGCGAGCCAGTTCACGATTGGGCATGGTCGTCAGATTGCGATCCGCTACCCAGATGTCGCCGCGAGTCGCCCGTGTGAGGCCGCCGATCAGGTTCAGCAGCGTTGTCTTTCCGGAGCCCGAAGGTCCTGCCATGGCGGTGAACTCGCCGGGCTCGATCGTCATGCTGACGCCGCGAACCGCCTGTACCTCTTCGGCCTCTTGCTCGAAAATCTTCCAGACTTCGTCGGTTCGGACGGCTGTCGCGTTACCCTCGTTCATATCTATCTCGTTCATCTTTCGAACTTCATCGCTTCGGCGACATCGATGCGCGTCGCTCGGTAGGCTGGATAGAGCGACGCGACGGTACCGATGGCTAGTATAAACACCAGCGATTGTACGATTCTTCTCACGCTGAACAGCGGCACGATGACCGGATCCATCGCCACGCCTGAAAAGCTCCAGTCTTCCTCCCAAGTGAATGAGAAGTCGAGTCCCTCACGGAAGAAGAGCCAGGTGAGAAAAAGTCCGAGCGCGATGCCGATCAGGCCACTCACAGTTGTGAGTATCAGTCCTTCGGTGACCACCAGACCCCCGGTCTGCCGCGGTGTGAATCCGAGAGCCTGAAGTAGTCCAAATTCGCGTTTGCGATACATGACCGACATCAGCACGGTGTTGACGATACCCAGGGCGATGATGCCGAACATGATGCCCTGCCAGACGTAGTTACCCAGATCGTCGATTCGCACGGCTGCGTTTAGTTCGGGAGAGGCTTCGCGCCATGTGAGTACCGTTAGTTGCCGGGTCTCGATCTCGTCGAAGAGCTCCCGCTCCAGTAATCGGCGCACCGGGTCCACCGCTCGGCTGCGGTCGACGAGGACGGCGATAGTCGTCACATCTTCTCCCGACCGAAGCCACGAACCGGCGGTTGTCAGTGGGATGTGTATCAACGCCTGGTCGATCTCCGGCACGCCGGTGCGGAACACGCCGATCACGCGAACCAGCTGACCGGAGATCTCCCCCTCCGCGTCCTGGGCTGTGAGTACGAGGCGTGAGCCGAGCCGCAAGTCGAGACTCTCCAGCAAAACGGAACCGACGTATGCGGCCAGACGGTCGCCAGGCTCCAGGTAGCGGCCGTCGACGAGCTTGTCATCCAGGATCGAGAACTGTGCCTCGGCGATGGGATCGACGCCGATGATCTGTGCTGGGCGCGCGCCCGTGGGCGAGCTCGCCAGACCGACTATGGCGAGTTGCGGTACCACCGCGACGACATGTTCGGCGATCCCAGGCTGCTGCAACGCCGTCTGAGCGGCGCTGCGGCCACTCGCCGGCAACCGATCTTCGATCTTGCGGCTCGTCCTGAAGGTCGGTGCCTGAATCGATAGGTGACCGCTCCCCAATCGCGCACCCGATTCGATCCAGTCCTCATGCCCTCCGTCGCCCAACGACAGCGAGAAGATCATCAGCCCGCCACCCACGATCATCGCCGCGGCCGTCAGGGCACTGCGCCGCACGTAGCGCCGGAGGTTGCGCAGGGCCAGGCGTGCCAGGGTGGTCGTTCGCGACATCATCTCACAAACCCGACAGTGTATCGGCAGGCGGCACTCGCGCCGCCCGTGCTGCCGGATAGAGCGCCGCCAGAACTGCGGTGATCAATAGTGCTACCGCTGTCCACATCCACATCTGGGGATTCAGCTCGACCCGCAGCCTCGGACGGATCAGCGCACCGAAGAACGTGTAGTCGCCGTAGAAAAAACTCAGATCTGGCGGCGAATTGTAGAACCAAAGCATCAGCGGGAAGGTGATCACGGCGCCCAGCACCAGGCTGATCGCGCCCAGACTCAGGGCTTCGATCAGAACCGAGCGGACGATGGCGAACGGGGAAGTGCCCAGGGCGAGCATGACGGCGAACTCGCGCCGGCGTTCGTAGGTGGCCATGAGCATCGTATTGGCGACGCCAAAAATCGCGATGGCGAAAACGATGAATATGATGATTCCGTTCCAAGCCTGAGCGAGCTGAGCGTAGTCCATCATCTCCGGGCGCAGCCGCGTCCACGGCTCTATCTCTATCCCCAACTCCGTCGCTGCGAGCCGCGCTGCGATCCGATCCGCCGCCTCGGGCGCCAGCCACGGGTCACTCACTGACGCGGCGATCTCATGCACACGATTGGGCTCGAGGGCCACCAGCGCCTGGAGCGTCCCGATCGGCAACATCGCGTAGGACGCATCGAGCTCGGCCAGCCCGCTGCTGAAGATGCCGGCCACCGTGTAAAGATCGTTCCCCATCGAGCCGTCCGCCGCGGGGACCACGAGTATGATCTCGTCCCCTATCCCCACGGTCAGCTGGCGCGCCATCTCGATGCCGATAACGATGTCGTGAGTCCCGACCGTCGGCGGCCGGCCTTCGACTACCGCCCGCAGTATCGCGCTGACGCGAGGCTCGCGTTCCGGATCGATGCCCACGAGTAGACCGGCCACAGTCGCTTCGCCCGAGCTGACGAGTCCGCCGGCGAAGACACGTGGCGCCGCTGCTTCGACCGCCGGGTCCGACGCTACCTTTTGGACTAGGGCGTCCACATCGGTACCGTCGCGACCGCCGATGGTGTCGTAGATTTTGCGCTCGGGCCGGTAGTCGAGGTCGTGAACCTGCAGCTGACCCGACAGTGTCCTCGTGGCGCTCTCGATCATCTCGGCGGTGAGCCCTTCCATCCAACCGACCAGCAGCACGACCGCCAGGTAGCCGAAGGCGAGTCCGGCCATGGTGATCAGCGTACGCCGTCGGTTACGGCCGAGGTTTCGCCAACCGATTCGCCACCAGGGACCCGATGACACTGGCTTACCTTCCGCTCCTCAGAGCACGCAAGGAGAAGTATGACTCATCGATGTCGAGGTCGAACTCCACCTCTATATACCTGACCGAAGTGCGCTCGCCCGGCTTGTCCTCCGGGAGCATGTCCATAGCCGCTGGCACGAGGCGGCCGCCCATCTCCCGGAAGTCGCCGAAGGTCATCGTACGGACTAACTCGCCGTCCTCGTCGTAGTAGCGTGCCCACGTCGGCATCAGGTCGTTCTTCCGCACCTGATACTCGATCCGACCCCAAACCACCGGTGCCTCGGGCTTGGGCGTAAGCTCGAACTCCCACATCTCTACGCCATCGCGATCGCCCTCATAGGAGATCACGATGTCGTAGTCCTCGACGAGTCGGCTCTCTTTCACCAGATCGTCGTTGGTGAAATGCGAACCCATCCACGCACCCATCATCATAGAAGCGGGTATCTTGATGGTGCGATCCACCCGCGGCAGGTAGTTCCAGATGTCTTCGTCTGCCTTGAGAGTCGCTGTGCCTTCCTCGCTCTTCGGCGCCGTGATCCGGATCAGCGAGTAGTCCGTACCCAGCGACCAGATCTCCATGGTCATGCTGCGCTCCCAGTGCTCGGTCACGACCTCCATTGTGGCCGTGCCGCGGCTGGATTCGCCGCGCATGATCCGGTCGACCCGGTCGATGATGTCAGCGGCAGATTCCTGCCCGTACGCGGCGGCTGTGGGAGTGACGAGCAGGAGAAGGACAAGTGTGCAGACGCGATTCATGTCGGAAACCTCTAGTCAGGATCCAGCCCAGCGCCCCACCTGCCCGAGCGAACCTTGGTCGAACTCCCTTAGATACTACGACTTCGGGGCTGTCATACGCCAGCAGGTCGGCGGCACGAGGGTGTTGCGGTCCGGCCGGTATCAGACGGGCGGTTCTTCCGCCGCCACGATGTCATATAGCGACTCACGGCGCCGCACGATCTTGAACTCGCTCTCGCGGACCAGCACCTCCGCCGGGCGGGTACGCGAATTGTAGTTCGAGCTCATCACCGATCCATAGGCGCCGGCGAAGAACACCACGAGCAGGTCACCTTCGGACACCTGGGGCAACAGGCGTTCGAGTCCCAGGAAGTCGCCGGATTCGCAAACGGGGCCAACAACGTCGGCCACGGTGGTCGCAGCTCCGTACTTCACTGTGGAAATGGGGTGGTACGCGCCGTAGTAGCTGGGCCGCATGAAGTCGTTGACGCCGGCGTCGGTCACGTAGTAGGTGCGATCCCCCATCTTCTTCTCATAGAGGACGCGCGCAAGCAGAATTCCGGCAGGCGACACCAACCATCGCCCTGGCTCGAGGAGACACGTCAGGTCGAAGCGCGAGGCGAGCTCGCCAGCCGCATCCGCGATAATGCTTAGATCGATCTCCGGCCCGTCCTCGCATCGAACGCCGAACCCACCGCCGATGTCGAAATACCGAAGCTCGGTGCCTTGCTCTCCCAATTCGCCAATGAAATCAGCGAGCCTGCGCAGCGTCTCCAGGTACGGATCGGGAGTGTGGATCTGCGAGCCGATGTGTGCGTCGACACCCACGAGTTCGACGTTCGACAAAGTCTTGGCAATACTGAACAACCCGCTTGCATCCCCGAGGGCGACACCGAATTTCGTGCGCGAGTGGCCGGTCTGCGTGTAATCGTGCGTGCTCGCTTCGACACCCGGGTTCACCCGTACCGCCACC
>JBDHAI010000212.1:0-4829 GCA_039588155.1 Gemmatimonadota bacterium
CGGCCATCGAGATGGAGCTGGACCCGCTGCGACTCGAGGAGCTTGTCGTCACCGGCACGGCCACCGAGATCTCGCGGCTGAATCTCCCAATTACGGTGGCCACTCTCGACGCGGAGGAGATCCAGTCGACACCCGCGCAGACGATAGAAAAGGCCATCCAGGGAAAGGTGGCCGGCGCGACCATCGAGACGAACTCCGGGGCTCCCGGCGGCGGTGTCCAGACGCGCCTGCGAGGGGTCTCGACCATCAACGGGCTGTCGGAGCCGCTCTACGTGGTCGATGGCGTGATCGTCAGTAACGCGGCGATCCCATCCAACCAGAACGCGGTGACCAACGCGAGCACCGGATCGAATCCCTCGCTCACCCAGGACGCCACCGTCAACCGTATCGCCGACCTCAATCCCAACGAGATCGAGACCATCGAGGTGCTCAAGGGCGCAGCGGCATCGGCGATCTACGGTCAGAAGGCCAGTAACGGTGTGGTCATTATTACGACGAAACGCGGAAAGCCCGGACGGCCCCGGATCCGCTTCAGCCAGAGCTTCGGCTTTTTCGACCTGGCGAGGAAGCTCGGTGCGCGAAGCTTCGAGACGGTTGATGAAGCCGTAAGCGTATTCGGCGATGGGGCCAGGGACTTCTTCGGTCCCGATGGGCGGCCTCTCGGCACCTTCGATCAAGAGCAGCTGCTCTCGCATCGCAACGACCTGTCTTTCCAGACTTACCTGAGCGCCAGCGGCGGCACGGAGAGGACACAATATTACGCGTCCGCCGATTGGAAGAACGACGAGGGCATCATTGACAACACGGGCTTCGAGCGGCAGTCGCTCCGCCTGAACCTCGACCAACGCGTCTCTCCCCGGGTCAGTCTGCAGTTCAACACGAACTTGCTGCACACGGTCGCGAGCCGCGGCCTGACGAACAACGACAACGCCGGCACCAGCTTCTACATGGTTTTCCCGTTTACGCCGGAATTCGTCGACCTGCAGAGAGATTCGGAGACGGGACTTTTCCCGGACAACCCTTTCGAGCGAAGCAACCCGCTGCAGACCGCCGCGCTCATGAACAACGACGAGGACGTCTGGCGGCTCATCGGCGGCGTAGGCGGTACGTGGGAGGCGATTCAGGGACCTAGTCACAACCTGCGCGTTCTGGCCTCCTTTGGCGCGGACTACTTTGCCCAAAACAACTCGCTCTTCTTTCCGCCGGATCTTCAGTTCGAGCGTGAGGGAGGGCTACCCGGCACTTCCTTGTTGAGCAAGAGCGACAACCTCAACTGGAACGTCGGTTCCAACCTCGTCTACAGCTACGTGCCGGGAAGCGGTGCGTGGAGGGCTACGACCTCAACCGGGTTCCTGTACGAGGTTCGCGGGCTGAACATCTCACGCATCGTGAGTCGTAACCTCAGCGCCGGCAAGGAGAACGTTAACGCGGGCACGATCATTCAGATCGCCGAAACCAACGTAGAGGCCAAGGACCTCGGTTACTTCCTTCAGCAGGACTTGTTGACTCTCAATGATCGGCTGCTCCTCTCGGTTGGCGGTCGCCTGGATCGAAGCAGCAACAACGGAGACGGCGGCAAATTCTACTTCTACCCCAAAGCCGCGGGCTCCTTTCGCTTCCCCAGCGAGACCAGCTGGCTCAACGAATTCAAGTTGCGCGCGGCGTGGGGTCAGAGCGGCAACCTCCCGCTCTTCGGACAGAAATTCACCCCCCTGGCCGTGACTTTCAATGTGGAGCAAACCCCAGGCCTGGTGCTGGGGGATACGCTCGGGGCCACCGACATCAAGCCCGAGCGGCAGAACGAGTTCGAGCTCGGCTTCGACGCCTCCGCCTGGAACGGCAGGGCAGCATTGGAGTTCACAGTCTACCAGAAGAACATCAGCGACCTGCTGCTGGCGCGCGAGCTGGCACCTTCTTCCGGTTTCACCGCACAGCAGCTCAACGGAGGAAAGCTGCGGACACGCGGACTCGAGATCGCGCTGGCCGCGACGCCGATCCAGAACGACCAGACGAGTTGGCTCTTCCGCACGACATTTTTCCTGGATCGAAACAAGGTTACGAGCCTGCCCGTTCCATCCTTCAGGGCCGGCGGCTTCGGTACCGCGTTGGGTGCCTACCAGATCGAGGAGGGCAAGTCGGCCAGCCAGATCGTCGCGGTGATCTCCGACGGCGACTCGAGCTTCGTTGCCAAGGTCGGCGATGCGACACCCGACTTCAGAATGGCTTTCGTCAACGACATCACCATCGGCAACTTCCAGTTCTATACGCTGTTCGACTGGCAGCAGGGCGGCGCCGTTGTCAACCTGACCAAGCTACTCTACGACTTCGGCCAGAACACCGCCGACTTCGAAGCCGACACACAAAACGTCGTCAACATCGGCCCTGTCTGCGCCGTCGAGCTTCCGGATGGCAGCTGCGACCCGGCCGGAGCGGACCTGTCGGCGGGCGAGCGCCGGCTCCTCGGGTTCGGCGTCGAGACTCGCCCGTTCATCGAGAGCGCCTCTTACCTCAAGATGCGAGAGATCGCGATCTCCTACATTCTGCCCGGCACGTTGATGAGGAGCATATTTGGGCCGCTCTTCACGAGCGTGCGGGTCACGCTCAGCGGGCGAAACCTGCTGGTGGCGACGGGCTATTCCGGTATGGATCCGGAGGTGAGCAACTTCGGCAACCAGGCCATCGGCCGAAACATCGATGTAGCACCGTTCCCGCGGAGTAGAAGCTTTTGGCTAATCTTCGACTTCAATTTCTAAGCGGCCAAGTGGTCTTGACCATATAAGAGGTGAACAGCTCATGATCAAGAAACTGACATTTGCGCCGCTGCTGGGGTTGCTGCTCATAGTGGCGTGCGAAGACGCTTTCGACATCGAGGATCCCAACAACGCGGCCCTCGAGGACCTAATTACCAATCCGACTCGCGCCGGAATCGCCGCAGCCGCTACCGGATTGTTGGTCACCGTGCGCGATGAATATGATGACCGCAATGGCATGGTATCGCTGATGGGGATCCTCGGTCGCGAGTCCTACAACTTCGACGGCTCCGACCCGCGCTTCATCACCGAGATGCTCGAGGGCGACCTGAACCCCTCCAGCCCGGCCTTCGGCGGGAACCTGTGGGGTGAGCGCTACTCGAACCTGCGCACGGGCTCGATCATCCTCTTTGCACTGGACGCGATTAGCGACGCGGAGGTGTTACCGGAGGAAAAGGAGGCCACTCGCGCATACACGAAGACCATGATGGCCCACGAACTGCTGATCACCATTAACGCTCATGACGTGAACGGCGCCGTCATCGACGTTCCCGCCGATCCCTCAGAGGATCCGGGACCCATCGTGACGAAACAGGAGGTGTTAACCCGTATTGAGCAGTGGCTCGATGAGGCCGACGATCACCTTAGTAATAGCGGCGACGCCTTTCCATTTACTCTTACTAGCGGCTTCATTGGCTTCGATACGCCCACGACGTTCCGCCAGTTTAACCGCGCACTCGCAGCACGCGTGGACGTCTACATGAACGACTACGGGGAGGCTCTGACAAATTTGGGCGAGTCTTTCCTCAATCTGGCCGCGTCGCTCGATTTGGGTGTCTACGTGGTCTTTTCCACATTCCCGGGCGATGAGCCCAACGAACTGTTCGATCCGGGCACGGCTCCAGACATCGTCGCGCACCCTTCTCTCGTCTCGGATGCACAGGTGAACTCGTTGAGTGAGCCTGACTTGAGGCTCGGCAAGCTGCGGTCGATCGACCCTCGCACTCGGCTCGGAATCACGACGGACGTCGCTTTCACCCTCTACCCCGACCCCGGTTCCCCGATTCCGTTCATCCGCAACGAAGAGCTGATCTTGCTGCGGGCCGAGGCAAATATCGGGCTGGGGAGCATCGGACCAGCCATAACGGATCTCAACTTCATCCGCACGACCTCCGGCGGGCTCGACGCCCGAACGGATTTGGATGCCACCAATATCGAGGATGAGCTGGTTTACAACCGAAGATACTCGCTGATGTTCGAGGGCGGACATCGCTGGATCGACGCGCGACGCCTGGACCGCATCGATGAGCTCCCGCTCGACACTCCCAACAGCCAGGTCAACACAGCGTTCCCGATCCCAGAGGCAGAATGCTTAGCTCGTGGGCTCGACGCCTCTTTGGGAGGGGCTTGCCAGTAAGCGCTTCGTCGTCCAGACCTCGCCCCCACGCGAACGCCCCGCTGCTCGATGAGTTAGCGGGGCGTTCATTCTGGGCAAACGATGCCGGGCTGCACTCCGCCTTCTCTACCGCCTACCGGACACAGCGAAGCAATAGTACAAACCGTTTCCGCCTGTCCCCTGCAGGTTCTCCTGACTGCAGCCCCGAGAACCGTGCGCCGAGTTCCACGACGTGGGGTGCTGGCCCCCGCCCGTACGGTCGTGGTGCCCGACCTGGGCGCTGCCGTCGCCGCTGCTCGTCCAGTTGTCACAGTTCGTGTAGCCCTCGCCGGAAAACGCCGTGCCGTCCAGCTGCGAGCCGGTCAGGATATCGTGCATGTTGGGCGAGTCGCCGCGACCGTTGACTACTGCGCCGCTCTCGGTCAGAGCGGTCTCCTTATTCAGGTTGACGTTCTCGCTGTGGAGGTCGGCGACGCTCTCGGCGACCATCACGCCTTTCGCGTTGTACCAGGGTCCGTTCCCGATCCGGTCCCGCGCGTGCACGGCCGGTTCCGTGGCGGTGGAGATCTTGCTCAGGTACGCTCGCCACTCGATGTCACCCGCGCCGACCGCCTCGGCCAGCGCCTGGCAGTGCCCGTCGGCTCCGGCGAGCCCCCCTAGATCCGCACCGTTCCCGGGACCCG
>JBDHAI010000213.1:0-4829 GCA_039588155.1 Gemmatimonadota bacterium
CAGGTAGAACTCGACATTCGAGGTGTAAACCGCAGAGACCCGTAGGCCGCGCTCTTTCAAGAAACCGCCGATGGCAGCCAGCGCATGATCGCCTGCAAGGTCGCCTACCACCGGAACGATGAGGTTTCTTTCCTGGAGCGACTTCAGGAACCGGTAGTCACCCTCGCTAGCCAGATAGCTAGCATGGCGACCCGTCAAATCGGTCTCCAGCAGCAACTGGCGATAAGTCGGATAGTAGGGACGCGGCCTTCGGCCGAAGCTTCTGAAACGCAAACCAAGGCCTTCACGGATGAAGGTGGTGTGGATACCCCGGATCGTGGCGACGTCCGCTTCTGTCAAGCGGACCCCGAAATCGGCGACCTGGCTCGCCACGCGTGCGAGGGCGAGCTCCTCCTCAACGGCGTCCGTCGGAGTACTGTCGATATAGCCGAGCAGCATCTCCAATTCACGTCGAGTCCACCCGCTCAGGTCATCGGGTAGCGGTCGTGCAAAGAGGTTGCACAGGTACTCCATGCGGTTGCGGGAAAGCGTGAACAGCGACTTGAACATCAGATGCTGCAGCAGGTTGTCGCGCCTGATGTCGATGAGAAACGCGATCTCTGGGCGAACCTCAGCGATGTAGGAGAAGTTCTGATCGGGTCCGACCCCGATGTAAGCGCCGCCGCTCACTCCGAGCTCCCTCATCTTGCCCAGCACATGTAGATACGACGTCTCGTTCGAGATGAGGTTGTCGGTATCGAAGTAACCGCCACGCTCCGAGAGTTGGCGGACCAGCTCGGCGAAGGCCGAGTCCGTGGCGACAGTCGCCGCGATCTCGGGGCTGTGAGTTGCCAGAGAGCCCGTGCCCCGTGGGTCCACACAGGCAGCGAACAGCAGCAACCAGAAGAAGAGCCGAATTCGTATCATAGCTGATTGTCAATCGGAGCCAGGAAGAAGCTACTATCATCCCCTCGCGACCGCGATCCGGCTCGCTCAGGGTAGGTCCACGTCGGGAGCCGGCCCATTGTCTTCTCGAGACGCGGCAGATAGAGCTAGACCTTGATCGGCCAGTCCTCTCGTGCCAGGATATCCGAGCGATTACTCGGCTCTCCGACTACTTCGACCCAAGCCGGCGACAGCTAATGAAGTTCGTTTACTTCGTACAGGACCCTCGCGACGGCGCCATAAGGATCGGGCTGGCCAGGAGGAAGCGGCTCCAAAAGCAGCTGGAGCTTCTACAGCTCGGCAATCCGGGGGAGCTGGAACTGCTCGGCGTGATCCCGGCGAGGAACGCCAGCGCTCTGATGCGCGAGCTTCGCGCAGCGTTTTCCGACGGTAAGATCCGGGGTGAATGGTACAAACCGCTCCCGGACCTGAGGGGCTACATCCGCTCGCGCGCCATCATGCCGTGAGAGCGAGCCCGAGGCGCGTGGTGCCCTTGCTCAAGAGCCCACACGAATATCCGGGTCAGCCGATCCCGAGGTGAAGTTTTCGAACAGCGTCGATCGTGTCGGCGTCAGCAGCTCTCTTGTCGGGCCGGTAGCGCATCAGCCTCGCGAAGCGCAGAGTTAGGCCCGCAGGGTAGCGTGGGCTCTCCTGCACTCCGTCAAAGGCGATTTCCGCGACAAGCTCGGGGCGCACGTACACGGTGTAAGCGTCCGTAGCAACTTCGAGTTCCTGAAGCCGCTTCGTCTGCCAGGCGAGTGTCTGGTCGTCCAAGCCCTTAAAGGTCTTGCCCAACATGACAAACCCGCCCGAGACCGGATCACGGGCCCCGAGGTGAAGGTTGCTAAGCCAGCCGCGCCGCCGGCCCGAACCCCACTCGGCGGCGAGCACCACGAGGTCGAGGGTGTGGGTCGGTTTCAGCTTCAGCCAAGCCTGGCCACGACGGCCCGCCGCATAGGGCGCATCGAGGGCCTTGGCCATGATTCCCTCGTGTCCGGCTGCGAGCGCGGCTTTCAGAAAATCCTCGGCGTCTTGCTGATTCCCGGTTAATCGCCGGGTAATCACAAGATCCGCAGGCAGCACGGCCTCCATCGCAGCGAACCGTTCGAGCGTCGGTCTGTCGACCAGGTCTTCTCCCTCCAGGTAGAGGCAGTCGAAGAAAGAAGTGGTGATCGGCAGTTCTTCCCGCATGCGTGCCACGTCCTGCTTCCTCCCGAACCGACGCATCGTGACCTGAAACGGATGGGGCCTGCCGTCGGGCCGGAAGGAGAGGGCTTCACCATCCAGAACGATCTCGCGGGCCGGTAGCGCGCGAACCCGCTCCACTAATTCGGGCACGGCGGAAGTGACATCGTTCAGGCGTCGCGTGTAGACGCGTACGTCGTCTCCAACGCGGTGAATCTGCACCCGAGCTCCGTCGAGCTTGTACTCGAGGGCGGCGGTCTTCATCCGCAGCAACGCATCGGCCAACTCGTTGGCAGGCTGAGCGAGCATCGGCTGCACCGGCCGAAAAAGCTCGATGGAGAAACTCGATAACCCTTCGGCACCGTTCAGTCGCGCCGTGTGCGCGACCTCGGACAGGTTACCCGCGAACATGAGGGCACGCCGGACCGCCGACGCCGGCACATCCGTCGCTTTCGCCACCGCCTCGACCATGACGCCTTGCAGCGCGCCCTGGCGGAGCTCTCCCATGACAAGCTTCGAGATGAATTCCTGCTCCGCGCGCGTGGCGCGGCTCAGCAACTCGCGAAGAAGGTGAGCACGTTCGGTGGCCGACCCCGAACCCGAAGCTGACGCGATACGAGAGAAAGTCTCTTCGACTTCGGCGACTTCGAGCACTGGATCGATAGCCGCCGACTCTGGAAACGCATCCCTGACCTTGGCCGGTCCGATTCCGATGCGCCCTTGGGGCAGGTCTCCTGAGAGATAGGCGACGGCCAGCGGCACCTCGTGGGCCTGAAGTCGCCGCAGCAACGTAGCGATGCGATCGATTTTCTCGAGGCGGGCGTTCGTCTCGCTCACCTGGCGTGACGTGTCGACGACCTCCGACAATCGCACTCGTCAGACCTCGCTCAGCACCGGCTTAGAAGGAGCCGAACTTCGCAGCGAGCTGTCCGTAGAAGGCGCTGAAATCACCGTCGCTGAAGCCGGGCGAATCGACGCCCACCACCCAGCGGTAGCCGGCCCCGAAGTGTAAACGGAAATACGGCGTGATGTTGAGCTCTCCGTTCAGCGCCGGTTCCGCCACGAATACACTCTCATCGTTCACCAGGCTGCCGCTCAAGCCGCCGGCACCTAGGAGCAGGTAGACGGTGAAGTGGATGATATTGTCCGAACTATTGATGTATTCCAACTCCACTCCGCCGTAGCCGAACTCGATGTCACGGCCCGAGCCGGTATCGACGAGCCGGATGTCGTTGGCCAAACCGTAGCCACCACCACCCAGGACAAGCGTGTGGTTGATGATCCAGCCGCCACGGCCACCTACGAAGACCGCGACCTTGTCGGCGACCTCGCTGAACTTGATCACCGGTGCGCCGAAGCCGCCCGAATGAAACTCCTCCTTTATCAACGTTTGCTCTTGTGCCAAGGCCGGTGAGCTGACGCCGAGCAGCGCGAACAACAGCAGAGCTCGTTTCATGACCGCGATCCTTCTCGAAGGCGCACGAGGGGGTGTGGGCCGACCGGGACTGTGCGTCTCGATCTGCCTATATCTGCAATACGAGAATATACGCCGCCGAGGTTTCGGCAGCAGGAAGGACCCCTCAGCAAGTACGAGCTAGTCGCCCGACGCTGAAGCGAAGGATTCTACAGCCGGTATCCGTCCGCGATAGCCGAGGAAGCGAGCGACCCTCGCGATCGGTGGCCAGTCCACCGAATCGATGGAATAGGCGACACGCAGATTGCCATTCCCCCGTCCCCTCGCACCGATCATCCGCTGAAGGATGGCCTGGCTTTTCAATGCACCGACATCATCACGATAGCGATTGAACAGTTGATCGTAGGCGATGATGGCCTGTGAGTAGCGGCCTGACAGTGCTTTGCGATCGGCACCCAGGCGCAGGCGTTCGCGATCCGACAGCCCGTCGCGGTATTGCCAAGCCCTGTCGAGTGCATTCCGGGCCCGGGACCGCTGACCCGTCATCGCGTAGGCGTCGGCCATCAAGCGGTAGGCAGCTCCGAAAGCGGAATCGTGCCGTGCGGCTGTTCGCGACGCCGAAATCGCCTGGTAGTAGCGCCCGGCGTGCAGATGCGCTCGGGCCTTGGCGTATGCCTGCAGGGCAGGGAGCGACTCGGAGAGCAGCGGCTGCGGAGGCAGACGGTTCTTGCCGCGTCGAGTTTCGCCGAGTCTCTGGCTGAGTTTCTCGGCACCTTCGCGCAGCGCGCCCATGAGCGCGGACGCTTCGGTCTGGATGGTCACGTTGTAAAGCTCGGCGCCGGCCCGGTCGAGAACTAACAGGCTGAGCGTGTGCCAGTCGTCTTCCATAGTCAGTTGCCCAGCGATCAACACGCCGGTCTTCGCGCCGGGCGCCAGCGCCGCCGCCTCCTCCGAATTCAGCGCGAACCGTCTCCCGTTCGTGGCGGCGAGGGCCCGTTCTCTCGGCACGACCGAGAAGTGGCGGGCGGTCGCGAGCTCCGCTTCGAGCGCCAGCGCCAATGCATTTCCAAGAAGAAGATCGCCGTTGGGGCCTTCGGCGACGGAGAAATCCGCGATCATTACCCTTGCACCCTTCGGCACCAGCGGTCCACTGAGCAACTCATCGAGCCGCTTTACCGGGCCGGCGACGAATTCCGGGACCTCGAAATCGACGTCGGGGACGGACACCGGGGGCAGCCGCAACTCGGGGGCGGATAGCTTGGGCAGGCGCGGTGCGTGGAAGGTCACCTTGGGTATGGAGATCTCC